>CAMAUI010000024.1 GCA_945861385.1 Prosthecobacter debontii | reverse complement strand
CTCAACCCCGCTCCCCAGACATCCCGATGAGAATTTCGCCGCCTTGCTCCCGCGCCCTTCAGTGCGGCACCCCCGGTGGCCGAAGGCCCAGGGGCCGCTGTTCCCCTCAGATTCCCCCTCCTTCACCCATGATATTCCCGGAAGAACCTATAAATCGTATAACAGGGTAATCCCCTGCGCGCGAGGTGGCAGGCGCTTATCATGTGCTTTACTGCGAAGCTGCACGGGTGGAGCGAGACGCGGCGCGGTGGAGCAACCGTAAGCCACGACTATCGGAACGCGCTCGCCACACCCCCGCGCCGCGTGGCAGCAAGAGGCCGATGGACAAAACCGAATTGCGCCTCGATCCGCTCACGCGGGAATGGACGATCTTCACCGAAGGGCGTGCGCTCGCGCCGGAGTTTGGCCCGGCGACGGCGGGGAGCTTTTCCGAAAGCCCCTTCCGCGCGGGGCTCGAACGCTACGCACCACACACGCTTCACCACGCCGGGGGACCGGGCGGCTGGCAGGTCCGCGTGGTGCCAAACCGCGTCCCCGTCCTCCGGGTCGAGGGCGACCATGCTCCGAACGGAAACGGTTTTTACCAGCATCTCGACGGCGTCGGCGCCCACGAGATCGTGATCGAGGATCCTGCCAGCCGGCGGTTTGAAGAGCTGCACGTGGGCGAGGCCGAGCTGGTCGTGAATGCATGGCGCGCGCGGATCGAGGACCTCATGCGCGACTCGCGGCTTGTCGCGTTCAGCGTGCTGAAAGCCACGGGCACAGCCGCCGGGCAGACGATCGCGCACAGCATCAGCCAGGTGTTCGCGATGGCGGTCATCCCGGGCGCGCTCCGCGCGAAGCTGGATTCCGCCAAGGCCTGGTTCGCCGCGCACAGGCGGTCGCTTTTTGCGGAAATCATCGAGCACGAGCAGCGGAGCGCCGACCGGCTCGTGTATGAAAACGCGGGCTTCCTCGCCTTTTGCCCGTACGCGGCGCGTGCCCCGTTCGAGATCTCAGTGTGGCCGAAGCGCCAGTGCGCCGATTTCCACCACATCAATGCCGGCGAGGCGTGTCAGTTGGCCGACGCGCTCCTCGCCGTGCTGCGAAAGCTCAACCATGCCCTCGATTACCCGGCGTATCATTTCGCTCTCACCACCGCACCCTCGCGCGCGCCCGCCGCGGACCATTGGGACACGCTCGACGAGGACTTCCGCTGGCACGCAACGATCACCCCGCGGCTCCACACGCCGGGTGTGATCGAGTCCGCCACGGGATGCCACGTGAACGGCGTGTGGCCCGAGATCGCGGCGGACGTGCTCAGGCACCAGGAGGCGCAGCCATGACCGGTCGCCATGTGTTTTTCGAGGGCCGCGTGCAGGGCGTCGGGTTCCGGTGGACGACGAAAAACATCGCGCGCGGATACGAAGTCACGGGCTGGGTGAAAAACCTGCCCGATGGCCGCGTGGAACTGCAGGCGTGCGGCGAGACCGATGAGGTGGAAGCTTTTCTGGAGGCCATCCAGGAGAGCGACTTGAAATCACACATCCGCAAAATAGACGTTCGCGCGATCCCGCATTTTGTGGCCACGAGTTTTGACATCGCGTCGTAGTTGCGGAGAGCCGGGGCTTCTGCACAATCTCCATCCGTGAGCGTCCCCGCCATCACCATAAAAAATCTCACCAAGCGATTCACCAATCCCTCGGTGTTCAGCCGCGGCGGCATCGTGGCGGTGGACGACCTGTCGCTGACCGTCGAGGCGGGGCACGTGTACGGGCTGCTCGGGCCCAATGGCTCGGGCAAAAGCACAACGATGAAAATCGTCCTCGGCCTCGTCACGCCGACCAGCGGGCGGACATTTATTTTCGACAAGGACAGCCGCGATGTGGAAAGCCGCGAGGCGGTGGGATTCCTGCCCGAGAATCCGTATTTCTACAAATTCCTCACCGGGGAGGAGACGCTGCATTTTTATGGAAAGCTGTGCGGCCTTCGCGGCGCGGCGCTCGCGGCACGGGCGAGGGAACTACTCGCGCTCGCCGGACTCGAGGATGCGGCCCACCGGCGCGTGGGCGGCTACTCGAAGGGCATGCTCCAGCGCATCGGGCTTGCGCAGGCGCTCGTGCAGGAGCCGCGCCTGCTGGTGCTCGATGAGCCCACGGCAGGCGTGGATCCCGCGGGCTCGCGCCAGATCCGGGACTTGATCGTGAGCCTCAAGCAACGCGGGATCACCGTGCTGCTCTGCTCGCATCTGCTCAGCCAGGTGCAGGAAATTTGCGACCGCATCGGCATCATGCACCGCGGAAGGCTCATCCGCGAAGGGCCGCTGGAGGAAATGATCGCGATCGAAAACCAGACCGAACTCGTCGTGGAAAACGCAACGCCCGAGCTGCTGGCCGACCTCAAGGCGCGCGTCGCCGCCGCCGGGGCGCGCGTCGTGGGCGAGGCCAGGCCGCAGCAAAACCTCGAGCGGTATTTCCTCGATGTCACTCGCGACGCCAGGGACGAATGACCGCCGACCCCGCCATCCACGCCGCAGCGCACAAGCTGTTTTCCTTCACCCGCGTATGGGCGATCGCGGCGAACACGTTCCGCGATCTCGTCCGGCAGAAGGTGTTCTATTTCATGCTCGTCTTCGCGCTGATTCTCATCGGCGCCTCTCTCGCGCTCGCCTCCATCAACTCGCGCGGCCAGTTGCAGACGGTGATTGATGTCTCCCTCGGGGCGATGGGCGTCTTCTCCATCCTGCTCGCGGTGCTGGCCACGGCGATGCTGCTGCCCAAGGACATCGAGGATCGCACGCTCTACACGATCCTCGCGAAGCCGGTCGCGCGGTTCGAGTACCTCGCCGGCAAACTGCTCGGCGTCGTCGGCATCCTTGCGCTGGCCATCGTGCTCATGGCCGGCGTCTTTTGCATCGTCCTGTGGTACTGGCGCGGGCGGGAGATTGCAGCGATCCCCTTCTACTATGATCCCGCCGAGGCAGCGCAGCGGATCGAGCTGGTGCGGTCGGGGACGTTCACGCCGTCCCTGTTTGGCGGAGTTTTCGTCGTGCTTCTGCGCTCGATCGTATGCGCGGCGCTCACGCTGATGATCTCATGTTTCGCGACCTCATGGTTGTTCACGGTGATCGTGTCTTTCGCGGCGGTCATCATCGGCCACCTCGTCGCCATCGCGCGCAACGTGTGGCAAAACCCGGCGAGTTTCGGCGTGGACCCGCCATGGTACATGGACGGATTCCTGCGGCTGGTGACGGTCGCCTTTCCCGACATGCAGATTTTCAACATCGTGGACGAGATCGCGCTCGGCACAAACGTCGCCCCCGCAATCTTCGCCACCATCGCCGGGCTGAGCGCGGGTTACATCGCGGTCTATCTCCTCGTCGGCTACGTGTTTTTCATCTGGAGGGAGCTGTGAAAAAAGGGCGCGCGATCGGCATCTGCATCGTCCTGCTGTGGGGGCTCGTGAAGCTGCCGATGGAGTCGGCCTTCGCAGCGAAGCTGCAGGAACACCGCTTCGGCGGATACAAAATCACCGCCAGCCTCCGGCAGCAGGCCGGGCAGGCCGGGTTCCTCGCCGTCCTCAGCGGACTGCGCGCAATGGTGGCGGACATCCTGTGGATCCGCGCGCACATGGCATGGGAGGATCGCCAGTATCCGCGGATGAAACTGTACTTCGACGCCTGCACGACGCTGCAGCCGCGGCGGGAGGAATTCTGGGACGTCGCCTCGTGGCACATGGCCTACAACGGCTCCGAATTCGCACGGACCGAGATGCTGCGGGCGGGTGGCGACGTCATCGCAAGCCAGCGCGAAGCGAGGCGCTTTTTTGAGATCGGCGAGGCTTATCTGCTCGAGGGAGTGAGAAATTGCCCCGACAAATGGACGCTCTACGACCGGCTCGGCATGCTTTACCGGGATAAATTTCACGACCCCTGCAAGGCCGCGCACGCTTACGCCGAGGCATCCAGGCGCCCCGGCCGCCTCGACTATACGCGCCGTTTCGCCGTTTACATGCTCGCCGAGTGCCCCGGCCACGAACGCGAGGCCTACGAGAAGCTCACCGCCCTTTACAACGAGGGCCAGCACGAGTGGCTGCCGACGCTGCTCGCGAAGATCCAGATCCTTGAACGAAAATTAGGCATTCCCAATGACCGGCGTCTTTATATACCACCACAAGACCGGCTCCCGCCGGATTGACGATGCGATTCGCCATCTTTGGAGACATCCACTCAAATTTAGAAGCCCTCCACGCCGTCCTCTCAGATGCAGAGGCGCACCACTGCACGCACTATATCTGCCTCGGCGACATCGTCGGCTACAACGCCAACCCGAAGGAGTGCCTCGACATCGTGCGCGCACTCGACTGCCCGGTGGTCAAAGGAAACCACGACGAACTCGCGTGCATGGATTTCAACCCCCACAATGTCTCCCCGCTCGCCAACGAGGGCATTGATTTCACCCGCGCCCGCCTCACCGAGGATGACCTCGCGTGGCTCGCCTCGCTCAAGTTCGTGCGGCAGGTCCGCGATTTCACGATCGTCCACGCGACCCTCGATACGCCGCACAAGTGGGGCTACGTGCTCAACCAGCTCGATGCCGGTGCGAGCTTCAGCTACCAGCACACCCAGCTTTGTTTCTTCGGCCACACCCACGTGCCGCGCGCATACATCCGCGACCACCACGTCCACACCATGGATTCCTGGGAGAACATCCTTATCGAGGCGGGCAGGAAATATTTCCTCAACATCGGCAGCACCGGCCAGCCCCGCGATGGCGACTGGCGCGCCTCCTACGCCATTTACCACGTCGAGGAACAATACGTGCAACTGCGTCGCGTCGAATACGACATCGCCACCGCGCAGCAGAAAATCCTCGATGCAGGCCTGCCGCCAAGGCTCGCCAGCCGCCTGGCGGACGGACGCTAGCGCCGCGAGGCGGACCTCCTGCCTGGCTTCGTGGAAAATCCGCGCTCCATCCTCGTCATCAAGCCGAGCTCCCTCGGCGACATCGTCCACGCCCTGCCCGCGGTCGCATGCATCCGGAAAAAGTGGCCCCAATCGCGCATCACCTGGCTCGCCAATCCCGAGTGGGCTCCCCTCCTCGCCGGCAATCCCCACATCAATGAGGTGATCGAGTTCCCCCGCAGCACTTTCAAGGGCATCCTCGGCTGGACACGCCTCCGCGGATGGGCGCGCGGAATGCGCGACCTCGTGAAGCCGGATCTCGTGCTGGACTTCCAGGGCCTCCTCCGCAGCGCGCTCGTCGGGCGGATGTCCGGCGGAGAGGTGTGGGGAACAAGCGATTCCCGCGAGGGCGCACGCTGGCTGCATCACCATGTCGTCCCCGTCCCGAAACGCGGCGAGCCGGTCCACGCGGTGACGCGCAACCTCGCCCTCGCCGCCGCGCTCGGTTGCGACATCGGCGGAGAACCGGAATGGCCGCTCCCCGCCGGCAGCGCGCCCGCCGCGCATCTGCCCGCGCGGTTTGTGTTGCTGCATCCCTTTTCCCGCGGCGCGGGCAAATCGCTCACAGCATCCGAGATTTCCGACTTCTGCGATGCGCTTGCCCCGGTCCCCGTCGTCCTAGCCGGCCGCACCGCCAGCACCGTGCGCGCAAATGCGGTCAACCTCATCAACGCAACGTCGCTCCCCGAACTCTGCTGGCTCATCCGCCGCGCGGAATTTGTCGCCAGCGTGGACAGCGGCCCCATGCACATCGCCGCCGCGCTCAGCGACCGGCTTCTCGCCATCCACACATGGAGCGACCCGCGGCAAGTCGGCCCGTTTTCCCAGCGCGCGTGGGTGTGGAAAGATGGCCGCATCGGCCGCATGGCGGACTTCCCCGCCGGCATCGAATGCCCCCGCGCCGGGCTCGGGAAATGGCTCTCCGCGCGGCTCCCGAAATAGCGCAGCCCCCGCTTGCCGTTCGCAAATCGCGCCGCTATCCATCCGCCCATGGGACGTCAATGGCTCCATGCAAAACGTGAAGTCGCGAATCTGCGCAAAGGCGCGGTCGTCGGCAAACTCACCAAGGAAATCGCGGTCGCCGCCAAGCTCGGCGGCGCCGATCCGGACTCGAACGCACGCCTTTTTGCCGCAGTCGAAAAGGCGCGCAGAAACTCCGTCACCCGCGACGCCATCGAGCGCGCCATCAAGAAAGGCGCGGGGCTCGGCGACGAAAAAATGGTGATGGAGCACGTCGTCTTCGAGGGCTACACGCCGCACAAGGTCGCCGTCATCGTCGAGGTCCTCACGGACAACAACAACCGCACCGCACCGGAAATCCGCGTCCTCTTCAAAAAAGGCCAGCTCGGCGCGCCCGGTAGCAACAAGTTTCTTTTCGAAAACGTCGGCATCGTCGAGGCGCACACGGAAAAAATGGACGCCGACATCGAGGAAGCCGCCATCGAGGCCGGCGCCAACGAAGTCGAGCCGCTCAGCCACGAGAAGAATGACGACATCCCCGCCGACCGGAAAGGGGCGCGCTTCATCACCGACCGCACCGCCACTGCGGCGGTCTCGAAATGGCTCTCATCGAACGGCTGGAACGTCGTCACCAGCGAGATCGGCTACATCCCGAAACAATGCGCCGAACTCAGCGAAGCCCAGCTTGCCGAGGTCGGCGAATTCCTCCAGGGCCTCGAGGACCATGACGACGTCCACCGCGTCTGGGCCGCCCTGAAATAGCGCGGATCAGGCCCGCGCCGGATCACCGGATGCGACGACTGTCTTTGCCAGCACCTTCGAATTGCGTCCGCTCGCGTCGTACTTCTTCCGGCGCTCGGGCGGGAGCACATCCGGCGACACCTCTACGTAGCCGCCCTTTTGGGTGAAGTAGTTGAAGGCCTGCGTGCTCAGCGCGAAGATTTGCTTCGCACCGCGCTGCGCGGCGAGCTGCTCCGCAAAGGCCATCAGCTTCCGGCCATAGCCCTGCCCCTCGTGCGCGCGCGCCACGTACAGGCACGCGAGCTCGGCGTTCTGCTCATCCCCGTACAAATGCACCGCGACGCACGCCACGAGCTGCCGGTCCACCTCGAGCGCCCAGTAGTCGTCAATCTGCGCCACGATGTCGTTGCGCGTGCGCTTCATGAGTTCCGCGTGCTCGATGCTGTTCTTGATGAGCTGCATCACCGCGCGCACATCCTTCTTCAGCACCCGGCGGATCTGCTGGTAATCATTCCCGTACACCATCGTGCCCACGCCCTCGGTGCTGAACACCTCCGCCAGCAGCGCCTCATCCGTGTTGCCATTCAGCAGATGCACGCGCGGCACCCCGTGCCGGCAGGCGCGCGCGGCGCAATCGAGCTTCGACACCGTCCCGGCCTCGAGTTCCTTCCTCCGCTTCTTCGCAAGCTCCTCCGCCTCGCTGATGCTGAGCTGGTGGATGAGCGTGCCCCCCACGTACACTCCGTCCCTCGTGCCGAGGAAAATCACCTTCATCGCCTGCATCGCCTCCGCGACCTCCGTGGCGATCGCATCGCTGTTCACGCGGAACGTCCGCCCCTCCCCATCGAACCCGATCGGCGGGATCACCGGGATCACCCCCTCGTTCAGCAGCAATTGCAGCAGCCCCTTGTCCAGCCGCTCGACCTTTCCCGTGTGCTGCTGGTCCACCCCGCCGAGGATTCCCGCCGGGTGCGCGATCACCACATTCGCGTAGGCAGCCCGCAGATCCACACTCGTGAGCCCCTGCATGATCTCGTTCATCAGCGTCGTCGCCGCATCCAGCGCGACTTTCAGCGTCGGCTCATCCGTGATCCCCGTGCCGTAAATATCACTCGGCTTCACCCCGCGCTCCGCCGCCAGCCTCTCGATCTGATGCGCCACGCCATGCACGAGCACCACGCGCACGTTCAGCGACCGGAGCACGGCGAGATCGAGCAGGATGTTGGAAAAATTCGGCGACGCCGCGATCTCGCCATCCACGGCGACGACGAAGATTTTTTCCCGGAAGCGGGGGACGTAGTTAAGAATGCCGCGAAGGTCGGAGACTTTCATCGAAGTCGTGCGGTTTGTGCGCCACCCGGCCCGCCGTGGAAAGGCGAAACTCTCGCGTCTTGTTACGCAAGAATCTCACGCACGACTTTCCCGTGAACGTCCGTCAGCCGGCGGTCTATGCCGTTGTGGCGCCACGTGAGCTTCTCGTGATTGATGCCGAGCAAATGCAGGACGGTCGCGTGCAGATCGTAGCAGTACGTTTTTCCCTCGGCGGCCTTCCAGCCCCAGTCGTCGCTCTGGCCGTGCGCGACGCCGCCCTTCACGCCTGCGCCCGCGAGCCACGTGACGAAGCTGCCGCCGTTGTGATCGCGTCCGTCGCCGCCCTGTGCGAAGGGCGTGCGTCCGAATTCCGTCGTCCAGATCACCAGCGTGTCCTCCATCAGCCCGCGCTGTTTGAGATCCGCCAACAGCGCGCCGATGGGCTGATCCACGCTGAGCGCCATCGGCGGGAGTTCCTTCGGGATGCTGCCGTGGTTGTCCCAATTGTTCACCGCGCCCTGCGGGCCGCTCCACACCTGAACGAAACGCACCCCGCGCTCGACGAGCCGCCGCGCGAGCAGGCAGCGCCTCCCGAAATCCTCCGTCTCCTTTTTCTCCATCCCGTACGCCGCGCGCGTCGTCGCGCTCTCGCGCATCACGTCGAACGCCTCGGGCGCGCTGAGCTGCATCTTCGCAGCCAGCTCGCTCGCCACGATTCGCGCATCGAGCCGCGAATCGCCCGGATGCGCCGCCGCGTGGGCACGGTTGATTTTCCCCAGCAACGCCAGGCTCTCGCGCTCGGCATCGCCCTTCGCAAACGCGAACCGTTCGCGCGGGAACAAATCGTGAATCCCCTTCCCCGGCTCGTACACCGTGCCCTCGTGCGCCGCGGGCAGGAAGCCGGCGGAGAAATTCCCGCGCTGATTGTACGGCAGCCCGCGCGGATCCGGCATCGCGATGAACGTCGGCAGATTGTCCGCGATATTCCCCAGCGCGTAGCTCACCCACGCGCCGAGGCACGGGAAGCCGGGCAGCAAAAACCCCGTGTTCTGCATGTAGCTGCCAGGCCCATGCACGCTCGTCTTGCTCGCCATCGCCATGAGGAACGCGAGGTCGTCCACATGCCGCGCCGTATGCGGGAACATGCTGCTCACCCAGCGCCCGCACTGCCCGTGCTGCGCAAACGGAAACGGCGACTTCATCAGCGCGCCGCAATCGCCCGTCTGCCCCTCGGGCCGCTCCTTCGGGCCGAGCTTCTGCCCATGCAGCCGAGTGAGTTCCGGCTTCGGGTCAAACGTATCCATCGGCGACACGCCGCCATTCATGAAAAGCTGGATCACCCGCCGCGCCCGCGGCACGTGCGTGAGAAAAGCCGGCGACTCCGCGCGCGCGATGACATCCGCCAGCGCAAGCGCGCCAAAGCCGCCGCCCGCACGGCGGAGGAATTCACGGCGGCCGAAACCCTGTTGATCCACCGATGTCATGGAGGCATTAACCGCGGATGCGGGGGATTACTCGGAGGAAATTTCCGCCCCGGCTCAGTTATCCGTCGCAGGCGCGGGCTGATCTCGTGTGGCAAAGTGGCCGGGACGCGACCATGCAACCGGTCAGAACAACTTGTCGAACTCGCGGTGCGACCCGATCCAGACCCAGACAACGGTGTCGCCGGAACGCTGGCACACGGCGCGGTAATCATCATTCAGCCGCACCGACCAAAGATCGCGGGTGCCCTGAAGCTTCTTGAATCGCAGCCCCGGCAGGCCGGGGTCTTTGATGAAGTCCGCATAGCGTTCGCGGGCCATCTGCTGAATTTGCTCCGGCAGTTGGTTGAGCAGCCGCCAAAAGTGCGCGTGGACTTTCGAGATCACAACCGCTCGGTGACGATCGGTTCGGATCCCGGTTCCGTGAGCAGACGATCGGCCCACTGCTGAAAGTTCGCCATTTTACCTTCGTCGCCCGTGATCCGGTCCCATGCCGCATCCCCGGCACCCGACACTTCCTGTTCTTCGAGAAAGCGGGCAAATTCGACGACAGAGCGTCGGCGCTCCGGCGGCAGATGCGCCCAAGCCCTGAGCAATTCCTCCGGCAGTTCATGTGCGGCAACTTGCGGCATGAGCGCAGACTAGCCGCGCGGCAGAAGTTGTCGAACGCGATTTCCGGCATCGGGTGTAGCTGCGCTTGTAAAAGTGCGGCGTATCTCCCTCGTGGAAAAGTGCCCGCGCTCTTACGAGGCGCGGCTACGGGGTTTTGCGTTACTCGCGTTGCGAGCGCCGAAAAAGGCGAAGCAAATGCCGGGCACCGTGTGTGACGTAGAGGATGCGGACGCGCTCGCCTGCGATGCGGTGAAAGACGAGGTAGTTTCGGAAACCAATCACCGGCAGCATCCGCAGCCCGCGCAGCTTTGCGTTGCGCGTGAGATATGCGACGCCCGCCGCCGGTTCCCGCGCGAGTAGATCGAAAGTCACCTCCACCGCATCAAGCACGCGTTCAGCGGCGGCCGGGTTGTCACGCGCGATGGTGGCGTAGATTTTCGGCAAGTCTTCCGCCACCACCGCCGGGTGCCGCTCGATCTCAGCCACGGCCTTGCGCGGCGGCGCGCACCTTTTCTTTCCAATCCGCCTCCAACGGCTCGACCGGCCCCGCGTCGCGCGATTCGAGCACGACCTCCAAGTCCGCCGCTTCGCAATCCGCGCGCACGAGTTCGAGCAGGTATTCCTGCTTACTGTGAATCCCCGCCGCCGACATCCGGCGGGCGAGTGTGTCTTCAAGCGTCTCCGGCAGTGAAAGAATGACCTGTGCCATGCGGCGAAAATAGCTGCGGAGAGTGTGCTGGCAAGCGAACAGGCTGACCGTGTAAAAGCCGCACTCGACTCGCGCTCGACGCACGAGCCATCGGCTTCACTCACCGCTGCCGGGAAATCCGCAACAGCCCAGCTTGCCGCCTGCAATTTGGAAGGGCGGCGGAGAAGGCGGTTGCGAAGCAGTGGGCAAAGGCATAGCCTCGCGGGCATGAGCACCGTTGACGAAATCGAATCCGCAATTGAAGAACTGCCTGTGAATCAGCGTGAGGTTTTGGAATCGCGCTGGCTCGCGCGGCGGTTCGGCCTCGACATCATGAGCGAGGGCGAGCGCGTGGAATTGCTCGCCTCACTGGACGAGGCGGAGTGGGAAATTGACAGCGGGCGCGGCCTTTCCGCCGACGAAATGCGAGGGGCCGTGCGCTCATGGGCTGGCAGGTAATTTTCTCCACGCGCAGCCGCGACGATTTGCGAAAAATCGTGGAACGGATCACGCTCGACTCGCCCGCGGCTGCGGAGCGTTTCGGGATGGAGTTGATCGCAAAGGCCGAGTCCTTCACGGACGCGCCGCATATCGGCGTGTCGCTGCGCGAAAGACCGGGCCCCATTTTTTCCCTTTCGGCGTTTATCTCATCATCTACCGCGCGGATGAGGCGCGGCAGACGGTGAAGATTCTCCGCTTCTGGCACGGCGCGCGCGGAAGGCGTCCGCTGCGTTAACCGAAAGCGAAACGGCGACGGGGGAGCGTGCGACAGCTTTTGGAGTGCGGCAGCCCTCTGGCGCTTTGGAGTGGAGTGCCGGGTGGGGACGGCTCCCGCAATTTGGACGACTGTCCCCTCTCACCCAAGTAACAAAGCGGCAGAGGACTGCTCACTCCAAAACCTCGCAGATATTGTGCGACGCTTCGGTTTGCGGGAATCAGCGTCGGTCACTTCGCCGTGGTGGCGGGGAGCAGTGTTTCGAGCCGTTCGAGGCGCTTCTTCAAGTCGGCGTTTTCCTCACGCAGCGCGGTCTCCACGTCTTTGGTTCGGCGGCGCTCTTTGAGGAATTCATTGAGCAACAGTGGCGTGATATCCTGATACTTCACGGTCTCCGGCTGGCCATCTTCGTTGAAGACAGTCAACTCGGGAAAGACCTCGGCCACTTCCTCGGCGATGAGGCCATATTGGACGGGTTTTCCGCCGTCGGCATAAGGATTCTTATAGCGGAAAGTCACGGGGCGCAGCGCGCCGATGCGTGCGCTCGTGTCGCCCATGTCGGCGATGTCTTCCTTGTAGCGGCGCGAGGATGAGATGGTGCCGAGTTGTCCGTTGCCGTCGATCAGCACCGTGACGCCGTTAGCCACTCCGGTGGTCACGCCGCGGATGCCAGCGATGAACGTCTTGCTCTGGTTGCCCGTCGTTCCGATGCGGATGATGCCGGATTCACCCGCCACGCCCACGTTGCCGATGTCGATGTTGTTGCTGCCGGAGGTGAGCGCGTTGCCGGCGCTGGTGCCGATAGCGGTGTTGTTCGTGCCAGTCGTGTTAGACTGAAGAGCATTGAGACCGATGCCCGTGTTGCTGTCGCCCGTCGTGCTGAATTGGAGCGAATTTATACCGTATGCCGTATTGCTGTTGCCGGTCGTGTTGCTTGCGAGCGCACTCAGACCGCTGGCGATATTGTTGAAGCCGGTCGTATTGTTGAAGAGAGAGTGGTGGCCGATGGCGGTATTGTTGTCCGCCGTTGTGTTGTTGAAGAGCGCACTCTGACCGAGAGCGGTGTTGCTACTGCCCGTCGTGTTGGCCTGGAGCGCATTCACGCCACTGGCCACATTGTTGACGCCAGTCATGTTGTTTTGAAGCGCACCGACGCCGCTGGCCGTATTGCTGCTGCCCGTCGTGTTGAACCGCAGCGCATTGGCACCATTGGCGGTGTTGTGGTCGCCGGTTGTGTTGCCAGCAAGCGCATTGACACCACTGGCGGAGTTGTTGTTGCCGGTCGTGTTGTTCTGGAGCGCAGTGGCACCGATAGCCGTGTTGTCATTCCCGATGGTGTTGCTGAAAAGCGCATTGAGGCCGTGGGCGGTATCGCTGCTGCCCGTGAAGTTGTTTTGAAGCGCACCAACGCCGCTGGCCGTGTTGCTGCTTCCCGTCATGGTGAAATTGCCCGCCCCGGTACCGGCAAAGAAGTTGTTGATTCCAAACGTGTGTATCAATGGGCTGCCGCCTTGCGTGATGACGCCCACGGTAGCGCCACTCGTCGCGGGCAGGCTGAAACTTCCGCTGGGAGTGATCGCCGTATTCGCGAGAGTCGCGCCCGCTGCCACGGCGGCTGCGGTGACTCCGCCAACTGTACTGACCACCGTGGTTCCCTGCGTACCGGTCACATCACCCGTGAGTGTGCCGGTGAAGCCCGTAGCGATGCCGGCGAGACTGCCACTAAAGGTGCCGGTGGTTGTGCCGCCGAGCGTGAGATTTGGCGCGAGCTGCGTAGTTCCGACAGCGCCGGGCGCGATGGGATCATCTGCTATTTCAACATCCAGTTCCGCAGGGTAGCCGCTGCCGCTGCCTTCTTTCGCGCCAAGCGAAACGCTCGCGGTGAGTTTCGCCGTCGCGCCGGGGATGGCGGCGATGGCGAAGCCTTCGTTGGTCGCGGGCGCGGCGAGCCAGGCTTGCACGGTGGCGGTGACATCCACGGAGATGAACCGCTTTGTGCGGAGGCCGATGGCGGGGAGATTGGCGAAGGGCGCGACGGTGAAGGTGGGCTCGGCGCTGGCGAGCGATTCGTCCCATGTGCCGGTGACTTGGTGGACGCTGAGGCCGCCGCCCGCGCGGACGACGCGCGGGAGGTAGAGCCGCAGCCGTGCGTAGCGGAGCGTGGCGCCGGGCGGGAGGTCGGCGAGGTTGAAGTAGAGGAAGGCGCGATGCGTGGCGTCCACGGGGAGCGTGGCGGCTTTATTCGCGGCGAGGGTGAGCTTGGCGCGGAAGCCGTAGGTGTCTTCGGATGCCGGGAGTGTGGCGGCGTGGGTGATGGATGCGGCGAGCAGCGCGGCAGAGAGGCGGATCGGGAGTTTCATGGGGCACCTTGAAACACAGCCTGGGTGGTGCGGCAATGTAGTAGATTCACCCGACAACCCGCCGTCTCCCCACGAAGCATCGCCAGCGTCTTCGCGGCGCAAACGTGTCGCAGCGGAGAAAAAAGCGGCGGCGAGGCGCAGATTCTCGACACACATCCGCACGCTTTTCATACAAACCTTCACTTGTCGCCCGCAAACCTGCGGTCTAATTTCCGCGCCATGCCAGCCACACAGCCTGTGATGATTCTCGACAGCCTGCTCGATTCGGTGAGCCGTTGCTTCACTGCGGAGACGGCGCGGGCACTGGCGGGGCTCGAAGCGAATGAGGCCGTCCGCCAGCGGATCGAAGTGCTGGCGGAAAAAGCGAATGAAGGGGAACTGACCGAGAGCGAGCGGCGGGACTACGAGGCATACGTCCATGCGGGGAACGTCATCGCCATTTTGCAGGCGAAAGCCCGGCTCCACCTGCAACAATCGGCGGCTTGATGGACGCTGCGACGCGGGAGCTTGTGCGGCAGCGCGCGGGATTCCGCTGTGAATACTACCGGCTTCGGCAGCGGCATATGTCCGTCCACACTTTTCACATCGAGCATGTCGTGGCGCGCAAACATCGCGGCACCGATGAGCCGGACAATCTCGCTCTCGCTTGCGACCAGTGCAATTTGCACAAGGGCTCGAATTTATCGGGGCTAGATCCGGACACCGGCGAGATGACGCGGCTTTTTCATCCACGCCGGGATGCATGGGCGGAGCATTTTCATTTCGCCGGTGCGCAAATTACCGGCCTGACAGCGTGCGGACGCACGACTGCGTGGGTGCTGCAAATGAACTCCGAGGAACGCATCGAATTTCGCAGCGTCCTTGCCGCGCTGGGCGAACTGGATTGATGGCGTTCCCCGAAACCGTGGCTACTCGACGAACATGAACTCGTTCGAGTTGAAAAGCACGCGGCCAAGCGCGGCGAGGCCGTGTTTTTCCGCGAAGGCGGAGAGGTCGCGCAGTTCGTCGGCGGTCGGCTCGCGCAGGAGGGTGATGCGGATGGCAGTGCGGATGCGGCCCGGGGTGTCGGCGACCATTTTCTCCACGCGTGCAGCGAAGTGCTCACTCATGCGGAGGATGAAATTGTCGTTCCACAGGGCGAGGGCTTGCAGAGCGCTCACGGAAAACGGACGCGCGGGCGCGAGCTGCGCGGCATCGGGGAAATCGAGCGCGGCCATGAAGGGGTCGGCGATGTTGCGATAGACGAGGCGGTAGATGCTGCGGCGGTTTGCGCCGGGTGCGTCCCAGTCGTTCGCGGTGTAGTCGAGCACGGGCGTGTCCTGGATGGCGGGGCCGAGCTTGAAGTGCATCGCGCCGGGGCCGCCCATCGTGAGATCGAGCCGGCCTGCGCACTGGAGCACGATGTCGCGATAGCTCTCGGCGTCGAGGCGGCGGCGGGTAGCCGCGCTCGTAAGAGCGCGGGCACTTTCTGCTGGCGGAAGATCGGCCCGCGCTTTGACAAGCGCGGTTACGCGGTAGGCGGCGCTCGTGCAGATCGCGCGATGCAGCTTTTTCAAAGAGCCGTGCTCGCGGAAATCGGCGGCGAGCGCGTCGAGCAGTTCGGGGTGCGCGGGCTTGCCGCCCATGCGGCCGAGGTCGTTTGGCGTGTCCACGATGCCGCGGCCAAAATGATAGTGCCACACGCGGTTCACGGCGCTGCGCCAGGTGAGCGGATTTTTCGGATCTGCGATCCAGTCGGCGAGGGCGGCGCGGCGGGCGGCCTCGTTTTTTGCGGAGGAAAAATCGGGCTTCAGCGCGGTGATGCACGCGAGCGCGGCGGGAGCGGCGATGTCGCGCGGCTGTGCGAGTTCGCCGCGGTGAAGCACGCGGATTTCGCGCGGCTCGCCGACGGTGGCCTTCGTCCCGTGGCGCGAGTAGTCGCGCCCGGCGGCGTACACGAGCGCCTGCGGCGGGAGTGCGCTGAGCGCCTCGGTGGCGCGGGTGCGGACTGCGTATGCGGCGAGCGTGAGTTGCTGCGCTTCGCCGCGCGGCGTGGCGCGGAGGGCGGCGGCGACATCGGCGGGCAACGAGGTGGCGGGTGATGGCACTGTGTCCGTGACGGAGATGCGCGGGCGGCCGATGAGATGGCCTTCGCCGTGGAGTTGTTTGAGCACCACGCGGAGGCGCGCGCCTGCGGGGAGCGCGAGTTTTTTCTCCAGCACGAACGTGGCCGTGTGCGGCTCGCCGACGCGCGGGAAGATGCCCCACGCGGTTTTTTCGTTGCCGTCGAGCGCGTGGGCGATGGTCCAGCCGGCCTGGTCGAAGTCCGCGAATGCGCTGCGGATCGCCACGCGCTGCGGATCGCCGGCACCGATGGCGTACAGCTCGAATTCGCTGAGGTGCAGGTTGCCGTTGTCCTGCCGCCCGGGGCCGTATTTCGGAAGATCGTCGTCGGTGAGCACGTCGAGGCGCATGGCGCTGATGGTGCGCAGCTTCGGGTCGGTGTGGATTGTGACGGTGTCCTTATCCGGGCGGATGCCGCCGGAGAGCAGCGAGCCGTCGTCGAGCGCGGTGAGCGTCGCGCCGCCGGCGGATGCGAAGTCGCGGGGCGCAGGCGTCTCCCACACGGCTGGGACGCCGGGCGCGGGCTCCCACGCGGCGGTGATCGCGCGGGCGTCGGCGGCGAGCAGCACGGCGGGGTCGCGTTTTTCGGCGGCGGACTTCAGACGCAGCCAGCGCTGGCGTTCGCGCCCAACGGCGTCGTCAGCATCGAAGGGGATGTCGCCTTTCGCCACGCCGGCGAAGACTGCCGCGAGCGAGTAGTATTCGCGCTGCGGGATAGGATCGAATTTGTGGTCGTGGCAGCGTGCACAGCCGACGGTCGTGCTGGTGAAAGCGGCCATCGTCTGGGTGAGCATGTCGTCGCGATCCACGGCCTCGAACATTTTTGGCGCAGTGCCCGCCGCACTTTGGTCGAACGGGCCCGCTCCGAGGAAGCCAAGCGCGGCGGTGAGGCGCGGTTCGTCGGGGAAAAAGTAATCCGCCGCGAGTTGCTCCCGGATGAAACGCGGCCACGGCGTGTCGGCATTGAGCGCGGCGATGACGTAGTCGCGGTAGCGCCAGGCATTTTCGCGGATGCGGTCGTGCTCGAAGCCGTGCGTGTCGGCGAAATGGATCGTGTCAAACCAATGCCGTGCCCAGCGTTCGCCGTACCGGGGGCTGGCGAGGAGCTTGTCGGTAAGTGTGGCGATCAGAAGAGCCCGCCCAGACGGATCGGCCCGATCCCACTCCATCGCGAACGCCTCGACTTCCTCGAATGTCGGCGCGAGACCGTGGAGATCGAAGTAAAGGCGGCGGATGAGTGTACGGGGTGAAGCGCCCGGTTCCCAGTTCTCAGTTCCCAGCTTCGCCAGTGCCGGCTGCGCACCCGCACCCGGCAGCGGCTTCAGTGACCACCAATCGTTGTCCGGCTTTTTCGCGACGGTGGTGCGCGGGTCGGGGGCGCCGAGCCGCACCCACTCGGTGAGGAGCGCGACTTCGCCGGGCGGGAGAGGCTTTTTCGGCGGCATCGAGAGGTCTTCGTCCAGGCGGCGGATGGCTCTGATGAGCAGGCTGGCGTCCGGTTTTCCGGGGATGATGGCCGGGCCGCTCTCGCCGCCCTCGACCCACCCGCTGCGCGAGTCGAGCGTGAGGCCTCCTTTCATTTTGCCCGCGTGCGAATGGCACTCGTAGCACCGCTCGCGCAGCAGCGGTTCGATCTTCTCGCGGAAAAAAGCCGCATCGTCCGCGAGCAGCCGCGAGCCGAGGGCGAGCAGAACGCAGACGAACGTGGCGGGAGCGGGCATACGGAGAGAACACTACGCGGCGGATTCGCTTTGGGAAAGAGTGGGTGTGTGTCGCGCAGCGTGCTCCAGGACGCGATTCGAGAAGGAGTGAAACAGCGTGCAAGAACTGCCCGCGCTCCACGGTAACAGGCGGCGATGCGGCCTGGGGTGCCGCAGCAGGCTTGGCTTCCGCCAGTACAGTCCTCATAGTTTCCCTGATGTCTGAACTAAAGACCGAGATCATCATTTCAAAAGACAGCGGCGAGTCGGAGCGGCACATTCTTGAACCGGGTCAATACATCATCGGGCGCGGCGCGGATTGCGCGCTCCGCGTCAGCGGCGGAAAAGTCTCGCGGCATCACGCGCGGTTGTTCGTGGGCTTGCAGCATTGGTCCATCACCGATCTCGGCAGCGCCAATGGCACGCAGCTCGACGAGCAGCCCGTCGGCACCTCTGCAGTGGTGGTGGCTCCTTCGCAGAAAATCCGGATCGGGGATACGACTCTGGAACTGCGCAAACACGAGCCGGAGGATGAATCGCCCGCGCCAACGCAGGAGCCTCATCGCGAAGATTTGCCGCCGGAATTGCTGGGGGCGCACCGCTACCAGATCGGCAATCAACTCGCGCAAGGCGGCGTGGGCACGATTCTCGATGCGCTCGAATTGAGCACCCAGCGCAACGTGGTCATGAAAGTCCTGCCCAGGACTGTGGACCCCGGGGACATGCTGCGCTTTATCGAGGAGGCGCGGATCACAGCGCAGCTCGATCATCCAGGCATCGCCCCCGTTTATGAGCTGAGCGTGAACGAACAGGGCGAAGTCTATTCCACCACGAAAATGGTGCAGGGCATCACGCTGAAAAAAGTCGCCGATCTGCTGGCGAAGGGCATCGAGGGCGCAATTAAAAAATATCCGCTGCCGGTGCGGCTGACCATTTTTCAGAAAATATGCGATGCCATCGCGTTTGCACACAGCAAGGGGGTGATCCATTGCAACCTCAACCCGGAGAACATCTTGCTTGGAAACTTTGGCGAAGTGTTCGTCATGGGCTGGGGCCTCGCCCGGCGTGTCGGTGGCACGGAGCGCCCGGCCCCCGCGGTCAATGGCCAGCCCGCGTGCATGTCGCCGGAGCAGGCTCGCGGCGAAGTCGGGAGCATTGACGCACGATCGGACATCTACGCGCTCGGCGCGATCCTCTTTGAATTGCTCCACCTGCGCCCCGCAGTCATCGGAACAGATGCCGCGCAGATCATCGCCAAAGTGCAGGCTGGCACGATCGAGTGGGAAGCGGGCGAAACACAAATCCCCAGCGCACTCCTCGCGATCTGCCGTAAAGCCCTCGCACTCTCGATCGAGGCCCGCTATTCGCGCGTCGAGGAAATGCAGGCCGACCTTCTCACTTTCCAAAACGGCTACGGAGCCAGCACAGAGAAGGCCGCCCCGGTTGGAAAGCCACCCGGCGCTGTTGCAAAGGCACCCGTTCCCGGCGGCACCCCAGCCGATGCTGTCACAAAGGCGCCCTTCCCAGGCGGCACGCCTCCCAGTGTTGTCGCAAAAGCACCTTTCCCAGGCGGGACACCTCCCGGCGCTGTCACAAAGGCACCTTTCCCAGGCGGCACCCTTCCCAGCGCTGTCGGGCGGCAGCCCGTTCCCGCCGACACCTCCCTGATTCCTGTTATCACTCCTCCCGCCCCCGCCGGTAAGCGCGGGAAATCCGCCATCCTCGCTGTCATCCTCACCGCGGTGCTTTTCATCGGAGCGGCTGCAGTCTTCACGGCAAAAATCCTCGGCGAGCGCGACCGTGCGGAGCGCACCCTCGCCGGTTTGCAAAAAGCTGCGCCCGCCCTCGCCGCGCAGGCGGAGGCTCTCGTTACTCAGCAGCAACTCGACGCCGCCATCGAGCAACTCACCTTGGCACTAACCGTGGCCCCGCGTGATGCAGGCCACCGCTTGCGCCGCGCGCATCTCCTCCAGACCTCCCTGCGCCTGAAGGAAGCCGCCGCAGACTATCGCGGTGTGCTCGCGATGCGGAAGGATGAGAGCGCGAAATTGAACCTCGCACTCACCGAGAGGATCCTCGCGAAATGGCCCGCCACCGGTCAGCCCGACGGAGCAATCCTGCGCGAACTTTATGAATCCATCCGCGCCCAAGGCCGCACCGCCGAGAGCCTTCCGCTCGGCAAGCGACTCGGCCTCGGCACGCAAGCCGGCGAAGACGCCATCCGCCTGGTGCTCCGCACTTGGGAAAAGCTACCCGGCTGGGAGAAGATCGAGAATCGTGTCGTCAGCGAGGCCGACGGCACTTTTTCCATCTTGCTTGGCGAACTTCCGATCCAGGATCTCTCCCCATTACGCGAGCTGCGGGATCAACCCATTAGCAAAGTCGTCCTCCATCACACACCGACCACGAATCTCGCTCCGCTGAGCGTGCTCCCGCTGCGTGAACTGGATCTCAACGACAGCGCGGTCACCGACCTTGCCGGCCTCAGCGGGCTGAAGCTGCAGCGGCTGGGCATCAACGGCACCAAGATCCGCTCCCTCGAACCACTGCGTGGAATGCCCCTTGTCGAGCTACACGCGGCCGGTCTCCCTGATCTGACCGATCTCGCTCCTTTAAAAGGCATGCCGCTGGAAAACGCGGAGCTGGCTGGTCCCTTTCAAGATCTCGAACCACTCAAGGGCGCTCCGCTAAAATCCCTCCAAGTTCAAGGTGGACTGACCGACCTCAATGCAATGCGCGGCTCGTCTGTGGAAAACCTCATCCTGCACGGGTGTGATTCGATCAAGGACTTCACTCCCCTTCTCGAGTGCCCCCGTTTGAACCGGCTCTCCATCTCACCCAAGTCTTCCGGTGTGGAAAAGCTGCGCGCGCACCCCGCGCTCAAGCTTCTCGGCACCGGCGAGCAGCCCCGTCCAGTCGGCGAATTCCTCAACGAATGGGAAACGCAACACCCGGTAGAGGCGAAGTGACCGGTTGAATTCCATTACATTCGTCCTATTGCGAACCGGGTGGAAAGTTGGGCCTGGATCTGGTTATTTCCGGCACACCAATACGGAAAGCAAGGCGACGTCTGCAGGAGTAACCCCCCGAATGCGAGAGGCTTGTCCAAGTGTTTTCGGACGAACCATTGAGAGCTTTTGCATCGCCTCCGTGCGAAGACCACTAGCAGCCGAGTAGTTGAAATCATCCGGAATCCCTGCTGCTTCATCGGCCTCCATTCTCACGATCTGATTTTCCTGTCTGGTGATATATCCAGCGTAATTGATCTCGGTCTCAAGCGCCTCCCAAGATTCCTCGCAGTAGTTCATTCGGATGTGGTTGGGCAGCATCGTTGAGGTATTTTCTGGCCGGCTCAGCCATCGCTCAATCCGAACCCCATCATGGTTCGCGTTGGCAATAAATTTCCGAAGACTATTCATCTCCCGCTGTTTTTCTTCCAGCTTCTGCCAGCGGTATGCATCAACCAAGCCGCAGTTTTTTGCCACCGGTGTTAAGCGGATATCGGCGTTATCGTGTCGCAAAAGAAGCCGGTGTTCGGCACGACTCGTGAACATTCTATAAGGCTCGTCCACTCCTTGAACCACGAGATCGTCTATCAGGACGCCGAGATAGGCTTGTGAGCGACTCAAAACCAGTTGCGTCCTTCCGAGCACTTTGAGCGCAGCATTCGCTCCGGCTAGAAGTCCTTGGCCTGCGGCTTCTTCATATCCAGAAGTGCCATTGAGCTGCCCAGCGAAAAACAACCCGGGAACCCGCTTTGTCTCAAGTGTAGCGCGAAGCTGTGTCGGTGGGCAGTAGTCATATTCTACTGCATACCCAGGACGGATTATTTCTGCACATTCGAGTCCTGGAATTGTCCGAATGAATGCAAATTGAACGTCCATAGGGAGGCTGGTTGATACTCCGTTCACGTAAAATTCTTCAGTGTCTCGCCCTTCCGGCTCGAGGAATATTTGATGCGCTTCCTTGTCTTCAAACTTTACAACCTTGTCTTCGATTGAGGGGCAGTATCTCGGGCCGACCCCCTGAATCCTGCCAGAATAAAGCGGCGACTTGCTGAGGTTACTTCGGATTATCGCATGAGTTTTGGGGTTCGTATGCGTGATCCAACACGGCATTTGTTCCATGTGAAACATTCCCCCAGAATATCGGTTTAATGTGAAAATATTGTCGTCTCGGGATTCAAGAGTCTCGGGGATAAAGCTAAATGGTTTGGGGGGAGAATCACCATTCTGGCGACTGCACTTTGCGAAGTTTATTGTCCTCCCATTGAGTCGGCATGGGGTTCCTGTTTTGAATCGGCCGACTTCAAATCCAAGGATTTTAAGAGATTCGCTAAGTGTTGAGGAGGCATCGGCCATCCTTCCTCCAGTGATATTCTTCAATCCTACGTGCAGAAGCCCGCGCATGAAAGTGCCGGTTGTAACGACTATTGACCGGCACGACACTTTGATTCCCAGATCGGTTTGAATACCGCAAGCCCCATCGTCATTCACTATAAATTGCGTAACATTGCCCTGAAAAATGGCGATCCCATGTTCTCGCTCAAGGCACGATTTCGCACGGAATTGATATGCCTTTTTGTCACATTGTGCCCTAGGAGATTGAACGCTCGGTCCCTTTCGTGCATTGAGCATTCTGAATTGAATGGCCGTCGCATCCGTATTCAACCCCATGAATCCTCCCAATGCATCAATCTCACGAACAATTTGCCCTTTCGCTTGCCCACCGATCGCTGGATTGCAAGACATTTGGCCCATAGTGTCTAGATTCTGAGTCAGAATCATCACCCGACACCCAAGTCGCGCAGCCGCCATGGCAGCCTCAATGCCAGCGTGGCCTGCACCGATCACTACAACATCGAAACGCTCTGGAAACTCAAACATGGTCAAACTGTTGTCGTGTGGAGTGAAATAGCACGAAGGCAGCCTTGGAAATTCTTACGTTCCACATGGAACGAGGCGAGCCGGATGGAGAACTTCTCGAAGCCACAAGCCGAGAATAGAGCTCTTTTGTTGGTCAGGAATTTTGACTTCCGCACAGAATGCCGACATGCCGACATGAAATCTAAGTTGTCGGACAAAGACCCTATCCAGCGACTCATGTCCCTGTGTTTCAGAATGATATGTTTTCCGATCCATAGCCATGCCAACGAATCGCGTTGCAGGTAGTGCGTCGCTTGGCTCTGCCAGCGGCGATAGCGCGATCTGATGACCTCGGGCAAATTTCGATTTCGCACCGCAACAGGAACACCACCGTGAGCCCTCAATTGAGGCAGGAGAGGAGCGCACGTGGGCCGGCTCGACTGAAATAATTGTATGCAGGTGAAAGACATGACAATTAGCCCTTTACATCACATCAGAAAGACAGGAGTTCCCACCTGGAAGCCTAATTCTCGCGTCATCATACAGAGAAGCATCCGTTCTTTTATAGTTCATCAGCCTAAAATCCCTGCTCTCGACCTCGGAAGAAGCTCTGACATCCGTGCCCGATACTCATCCCCGGTCAGAGTGATGCTGATCACCTCGACGTCAGGCGCGAATTCCGCCAGCACCTGCCGGCATGCTCCACAGGGGGCTACAGGCTCCTTGGAGTCTGCGCACACGGCGATCCGCAGGAAGGAACGCCTGCCGGCATTCACAGCGGCAAAGACTGCGTTGCGCTCGGCGCAAACTGTCAGCCCGAACGACAAATTCTCGACATTGCATCCGGTGAATACCTCGCCCTCCGCCGTGAGCAATGCGGCGCCCACCGCAAACTTCGAGTAAGGCGCGTAGGCGCTCGCCCGCGCGGCTTTCGCTGCGGCCAGCAATTCTTCATCGTTCACCAGGTGCGGCATTGTTGTGTCTTTCCCGTTGCGTTTTGCGGACAGTCACGCAGCATGCGCGCGTGGCTTCTCTACCGACCAAGTATCCCGGAAAACTCATCGCTGTCGAGGGTTTGGACGGATCGGGCAAATCAACCCAGATCTATCTCGTCAAGCGCTGGCTGGAACTCTCCGGAGCGCGCGTGTTCTTCACGCAATGGAACTCCTCCAGCCTCGTCAAACCGAGCACCAGCAAGGGCAAAACCGGGAAGCTCCTCACACCGACCACCTTTTCCCTCATCCACGCCACCGACTTTGCCGACCGGTATGAGCGGCAGATCCTGCCCTTGTTGAAAGCCGGATACCTCGTCCTCGCCGACCGCTACATCTTCACCGCCTTCGCCCGCGATGTCGTCCGCGGCGTGGATCCGGCCTGGGTCGAGCGCATCTACTCCTTCGCGGCGATGCCCGATCTGACATTCTACTTCCGTGCACCGCTCGATGTCGTCCTCGGCCGCATCCTCGACGGGCGCCCGCAACTGAAATTCCACGAAGCCGGCCTCGACATGGGCTGGAGCACCGATCCCTACGAGAGCTTCCGCATCTTCCAGCACCGCATCCGGGCACAGTATGAGAAAATGAGCCGCCGCTTCCGCTTCACCGTCATTGATGCGACGCGGGACATCCACCAACAACAGACAACCGTCCGCAGCATCATCCAAAGCCACGTGCGGGTGGGGGACTTCAAACGCTGACATGGCCCGCAAACACCCAGCTTCCGCCACCCCACACACCCGCGCCCCGAAGCCCAACGCCCGGCCCGTCCACCCCGTCTTCGGCGTCCCACTGCCCGAGCTGGGCGACTCCAAGATCGCCGGACGCCTCTTCGTCGTCGAAGGTCCCGACGGCTCCGGCCGCTCCACCCACATCCGGCTCCTCAGCGAATGGCTCGAAACCAACGGCCATGCCGTAAAGCACATGGGCCTCCGCCGCTCCCCCCTGCTTGCCGAGGACATCGAGCAAGCCAAGCAATCCAACGTCCTCACCCACACCACCATGTCCCTCTTCTACGCGACGGACTTCTTCGACCAGCTCGTACACGAGATCATCCCCGCCCTCCGCGCCGGCTACATCGTCCTCGCCGACCGTTACATCTACACCCTCATGGCCCGCGACCTGGTCCGCGGAGCGGAGCCCGAATGGACCCGCAACCTCTACAGCCCGGCCCTTGTGCCCGACGCCGTGTACTATCTCCAAGTCGAGCCCCGCCGGCTCGTGCTCCGCACCTTTGAAAAAGGAGCCACCCTCGACTACTGGGAGAGCGGCATGGACCTCGGCCTCTCGCGGGACATGTTCGAGAGCTTCCTGGCGTACCAGACCATGCTCCAGCGCGAATTTGCCCAGATGCAGCACCGGCACAGCTTCGAGATCATAGATGCGAACCGCGGCATCAGCCCCGTACAGAGCGACCTCCGCGCCCGGCTCGGAGCCATGCTAAAGCTGGACGCCTGACCCGGCCCTGCACATCAGTGGCGCAAGCCGCTGGCTTGCGATGCTGTGGCAAACCACGAACCCCACGGATCGGGGCGCCCGCGCTCCCCGATCCGTGCCGCTTCCAGCCTGCTCCACGGGGGGCTGCCAGCCCGTGTCACGCCGCCTGTCTTCCGCACGCATCGGCTGGTTGCGCCGGGCAATGTGTGTGTTTGTGCGGGGCTCAGGGGCGGCGGCGGCGGAGGGCGCATGCTGCGCCGATGGCGAGGAGTGTGAGGCTGCCCGGCTCTGGGACTACGGTGTAGTCTATCGCCAATGCCGGGCGGGACGCTGGAGCACTTTCCCTGGAACCGAAGTACCGCGCTGTGGAAGGAGTGGTTTCGTTCGAGTAGCGCATCAGCCAGCCGAAGTTTGCGCCGGGCGTGTCGAGCCAGTTCTGCACGTTGGCAACCATCCCGGGCTGCGAGCTGAGGGTGGCAGTGCTGGCTGCCCCGAGGGTGGTCGTGCCGCTTGTGGGTCCGAAGTCGCCGCCGGGGGTTGCCCAGGAGGCGGTGCTGAAGAGGCGGAAGTTCCAGGTGGCGTCGTTGGTGGTGGGCAGTGCGCCGGGCCCGGTTCCCGAGGAGGTGCCTTCGCCCCAATCGGCCAGCAGTGGGTGGAGTTCGAGGATGTCGCTGCCGGCAGCAGGGCCGGCCCCCAGGATTTGCAGTGTGAGTGTGACGGAGTTGATGACTGAGCCGGCGGGGAGGTTCCCCGCGATGTCGAACTCGAGGAGACCACGGCGGATCGAGGTGCCGGAGACGCCGGCGGTGCGTCCGACGAAGATGTTGCCGAGGGCGTTGCTGTTGTTGTTTTCGGCTTAGATCGAGTTGTCCCGGATGGGGCTGAGGGTGATGTTGGCAGCGTGCGCCGGTGATGCGCAGAGTGCGGCAGTGAGTGCTGTTGCGAGCAGTGCTGCGCGCATTTTTCCGCGGAATGGAGGGGGCTGGATGGCGGTCGGTGTGTTCATGGATTTGGAGAGGTGAGTGGTGGAGAAGACGGCTGGTGGTTTCACTTGTCAAGCACCCTGCGGCGGCGGCCTGCGCCGAGCAGTGCGATGGCGGTGATGGCGAGGAGGGTGGCCGTGGCGGGCTCGGGGACGATGGCATAGACCTTCCCGCCTGTGCCGTTGGCCGGGGTGTTGGTGGTGATGGCGTAAAGCTCGCCGTGGTAGTCCTGCCCGTATCCATGCAGGGTTTCGCCGTTGGGCAGGAGGCCGCCAGCAAACTGCGGGAGGAGGAATTCGAACATCTGCCCGGTAAGGAGGTCGGCGTAGAAAAGGCGGCCATCCACGCGTGGGGGGTTGTTTTTCAGCGCAAGGTCGCCGAAGACATACATGCCGATCAGCTCGGGGATCAGAGTCCCGCGGTAGATGAAGCCGCCGGTGATGGAGATGCCGTCTTGATGGTCATACTGGAGCGTGCCGAGGGGGCCGCTGATCGGGTCGGTGAGGCCGAGGGGAAGACCGGGGCTGTTGGCGCCCGTGCCGGCTGCGCCGCCGATGGCGCGGTCGAAGAGGAAGGTGCCTTCTTTCATGGGCCAGCCGTAGTTGCCGCCGAGGGTGATGCGGTTGATCTCTTCGATGTTGCCCTGGCCGACATCCGCCAGGATCAGATCCCCGGTGCCGCCGGGGCGCGAGTCGAAGGAAAAGCGATAGGGGTTGCGGAGGCCGGATGCGAAGATCTCCGGCACTTGGCCGGGGCCTTGGTAGGGGTTGGTCGTCGGGATGCGGTATTGGCCGTTGCCGCTGGTGGGGTTCAGGCTTCCAGGAGTCAGGGCGGGGTTGAGCGGGTCGAAGCGGAGCATTTTGCCGAGCGGCGTGCTGAGGTTCTGGGCGTTGCCGCCGGGCTCGATGTGGCTTGCGCCCACATCGTTCGCATTGCCGCCGTCGCCCAGGCCGAGATACATGTAGCCATCCGGGCCGAATTCGATGGTGCCGCCGTTGTGATTGTTCGCGTTTTTGCCAAAGGAGATCACCTCCCGCCGGGAGGCCGGGTCCACGACATTGGGATCGGTTGGGCTGATCTTCCATTCGTTCACGACGGTCTTGTAGTTCTGCGTCGCGCCATTTGGCGCCGCATACGTCGCGCCGGTGCCGAGCGGCTGGGTGCTGAACGTGTAAAGCGTCCGGAATCCGGGGCTGCCTGAATTGCTGTAGCCCGGATGAAACGCCATCCCCAGAAGGCCGCGCTCATCGTTTGCATTGGCCGGGTTGAAAGAATGCACTCCAGGAGTACTCCCGAGTGAAATGAGGCTGCCGATGTCGAGCGCGGGCGTGGGCAGCAGGCTGCCATTTGCCACAACCAACACCTGACCCTTTTGCTCCAAGATGAAAAGCCGGCTCGGGTCATCCGGTGCATTGATCCCGTAAAGCGGCGCGCCCAGTCCCGTGACGAGCGGTTGGAGTTCCAGCGAGATGGTTCCTTTCGGGATCGAAGGAAGCAGATCCAATTGCGCCCTGGCGTCCAGCACCAGACAGGCGGCGATAGTGAGGGCGAGCAGTGTGAGTTTTGATCGGTTCATAGGGACGGTGTGTTGGGGGGGTTGTGTGTGTTCCAGTTCGGGTATTCCGGCGAGCCCGTCAAGTGCGGAAATGGCGCAGGGTTGCCAGCGGGCGCATCCCAGTTTTTGGCAGGTCGCCCTCTTGCTCTTGCTCTTGCTCTTGCTCGCGGCGCTCTGAAACTTTGGAGCAAGAGCAAGAAGTAAGAACCTCCGCCCGCAGTGGTGCTCAGAAGCTGGGATGCGCCCCCTTCCCGCAAGCCGCCTGCCCCACGGGGAAAAAGCTCTAGTACATCCCGGCATGGAGGGTGAGCATGCGGCTGGTCTCAAACCTTTCCTTATCCATCCACATGCTCCGCTGCCCGAAGTGTTCGCTCACTTTCCTGCCACGGGAAATCCAATCCGAGAAGTGCCCGTCCTGCCACGCGCAGATGGGCGAGGATGTGCGCACGATGCTGTCGCGCCGGGAGGCTCTGAATGCTCCCGCCGCTCGCGCCGCCGCGCCGCCCACGGGACGCCCGCCGCTCTGGCAGGTGGCGGCGGCTGCGCTGGTTCCGGGGCTGATCGGGGTGTCTCTCTATTGGATGAATCGCCCGGACCCGGCGGCGGATGCGACGCCGAAGCCGGCGCAAATCGCGCCCGCGGTGCCCGCGAAGGAACCCGCCGCGCCGGGGAATGCAGCCGTGAAGGAAACCAAGCCGCCGCCCGCGGGTGGGAGGCCTTAGGCGGGTGGAGGGGGTTGTCCGGGCGGGGAGCGCGCCGTGGCTGCGACGCCCTCGTCGTCCCGATAGATCGGGATTCCCGCGGCGCCGCGCCGCGGGGCTGGTGCGGTGCGGTGCTCTCGCAAGCCAGCGGCTTGCGCCACACAAGCCGGCGGCTTGCTCCACCGTATGATCGCCACCGACGGACTGACTAAATTCTACGGGGACTTCGCGGCGGTGCGGGGCTTGAGCTTCGCGGTGCGCGGCGGGGAGGTGATGGGGCTTGTCGGGCCAAACGGGGCGGGGAAGACGACGGCGCTGCGGTGTCTCGCCGGGATCATCCCGCCGACGAGCGGAGCCGTCATCATCGCCGGCCACGACATGGCGCTGGACCCGCTCGGGGCAAAGCAGGAGCTGGCATTTTTTCCCGACGAGCCGCGCCTCTTCGACTACCTCACGGTGAGGCAGCACCTGGAGTTCACCGGGCGCCTTTACCAGATGAAGGACACCCGCCAGCACGCGGAGGAGCTGCTCGGGATGCTCGATCTCAAGGACAAGGCCGACGTCCTCCCGGCGGAGCTTTCGCGCGGCATGAAGCAGAAGGTCGCGCTCGCTTGCGGCTTCCTGCACCGGCCAAAGGTGATGTTTTTCGACGAGCCGCTGACGGGCCTCGATCCGCTGGCCATCCGGCGGACGAAGGATATCATCATGCAGCAAGCGAAGCAGGGCGTCGCCATCCTCATCAGCTCCCACCTCCTGCACCTGCTCGAGGAAGTGTGCTCGCATGTGCTCATCATCAAGCGCGGCGAAAAGGCGGCCTATGGCACCCTCACGCAAATTCGCTCGCAGTTCAGCACGGATGGGACGGAGGTGAGCCTCGAGGAGATTTTCATCCGCATCGCGGGGGAGGACGGGGGGAAGTGAACGCGGCGCTGCGTTACCTGCTGCTGAGGTCGCTGGTGAATAGCGTGAGGACGCGCCTGCTGCGGCTGCGCCAGCCGAAGTACCTCATCGGCGCAGTGCTCGGCGGGGCTTACTTCTACTTCTACTTCTACAAGTTGCTCGGCCAGAACCTTGGCTCGCCCAGGCCAGCGCTGCCGCCGGAGGCGCTCACCGCGGTATGGGCGCTTGCGCTTTTCGGGGCGACGCTGTTCCTGAGCTGGGTGCTCCCCGCGTCGCGCGCGGCGCTGGCTTTCTCCGAGGCGGAGATGGCGTTCCTTTTTCCCGCCCCGCTGTCACGCCGCGCACTGGTGATCCACAAGCTGCTTCGGTCGCAATTTGCGATGCTGATGCTCTCGGCGCTGATGACGCTCATCACGGGGCGGTTCAGGGAGGGCCCGCAGGCGTGGTTCGCGATGGGGACGCTGTGGGTGGCGCTGAATACGCTGAACATGCACCGCATCGGGGCGTCGTTTGCGCTCCAGCGCCTTCGCGAGCGGGGCCTCGCGGACTGGAAGCGGCGGCTCGCGTTCCTGCTGGCCGCCGCGGCTCTGGCGCTCGGCATCGAATGGACGCGGCGGAGCTTCACAGTGCCGCCCGCCCAGGACACCGCCGCGCTGCTCCACCAGCTCGTGAACAACGGCCCGCTCCGATACCTGCTGGCGCCGTTCAAAATCATGGTCGCCCCATTCGTCGCGCACGATCTCGCGGGGTTTGCACTCGCGATCCTCCCGGCGCTCGGGATCATGGCCGCGCATTTCATCTGGGTCATCGCCGCGGATACCTCATTCGAGGAAGCCTCGATCGCCGCCGCGCAGAGACGCGCCACATTCCTCACCGCCGTGCAAAGTGGCGGAATGCGGATCACCTCCCGGTCCGCGAAGTCCCGCACCCCGCTCTGGCGCCTGCGTCCCACCGGGTTCGCACCGCTGGCACTCATGTGGAAATCCGCCCTGAAGATGGGCGGCCGCCGCACCCTTGCGTGGTGGTCGGCAATGTTCGCGACACTCGCTGTCACAGCCTGGTTCGTGCGGAATCACGCAAATCAGCAGGGGGCGGATGGCTTCAGCATCGCCGCCGTGATCATCGGCATCATCTGTTATATTGCCGTGCTGCTGAGCCTCGTCCTCGTAGGCCAGACCGCGAGCGGCCAGCTCCGCCACGGCATGACGATGATGGATCTCCTGAAAACCTATCCCATCCCCGGCTGGAAGCTCGCCCTCGGCGAACTCCTCGGCCCCGTCATTGCCGGCACACTCCTGCAATGGTGCGCGCTCGCCGTGGGCGGTTATCTTGCCACCACGCTCATCCGCGACCCCGCCGCGATGGCCGGCCTCACGGTGGCATTCTGCATCGGCGGGCTCCTGCTGCCCGTGTTCAACGTCGGCATGGCCATCCTCCCGAGCGTCGCCGCGCTCATGTTCCCCGGCTGGTTCAAGCCACAGGACGCCGCTCAGCGCGGCATCGAGCAAACGGGGCTCCGCCTCGTCATGGGCGTCGGCCAGCTCCTCGCCATCGTGCTCGCCATGCTCCCGCCCTTGTTCTTCGGCGCATGCGCCTGGTTCGCGAGCGCGCGCCTTGGCCTCCCGCTCCCCTGGCAGGCCGCGACATCCGCAATGACAGCCGCCTTCGTCTTCGCCCTCGAAGCCGCCCTCGGCATCGCCTGGCTCGGCACCCTCTACGACCAATACGACGGCTCGGAGGAATAGGAAGATTGAAAAGGACGCTCACAGCCATCGCTTGTTTCTTCGCTGCCCTGCTCCCCGGCACCGCGGAGGAGCATGGGTTTCTTTTCGAGAGCGTGAAGCCCGGCGAGCGAGATCCGGCGGGGGATGTCAAGGTGGTGTCCAAGGCCGGTTCCGTCGTGTTCGATTTCTACGCGGGGCGGGGGATCGGTGGCGTGCGCATCATTCCGAAAGCAGGCGTCTGGCCGACATCTGTGACTCTCCGGCTCCGGCTTGGCGGGCTGGAAAGCTTGCGTATTTCCGGGGGCGATGTGGTGGTGTCCGCGTCCGTCCTCAGCCACAGCGGCCACAGGCAATTGCAGGAGATCGAAGAGGCTGGGAAAAAGAGGGCCGGGGAGGGGAGCGAGGCGTTCCGGGTGGCAATCCGGTTACTCGACGGAAACGGGAGGGAGATCGAAGCGCTGCCTGATCCGGCAAAAGGGGGATGTTTCGAGGTTGCCCTGCCGCCGGCCCTTCTCGCGCGGGCGAAGGCCGGCCTCACGCTGAACTGGGTGGACTTTTTCCGGTAGGCTCCGCGGTTTCCGCGGGAAGCCGCCGGCTGGCACAGTAACTTTTCCAAAGATATTGCGCCCTTGGTCTGTTATCACCGCAGTCCCGATGAATCCGCTCGAACAGCGTCTGAAATACAAATTCCGCAATCCGCTCCTGCTCGCGGAGGCATTGACGCACCCCTCCCTCGGCCATGAAACGCGACGGCACCACTTCGACAATCAGCGCCTGGAGTTCCTCGGCGATGCGGTGTTGCAGCTCATTTTCACCGAGTGGCTGTTCGATCACTTCCCGAAACTCAGCGAAGGATCGCTGACACAGATGCGCTCGCGGCTGGTGTCGCGTGACGGCTTGAAGTTGCAGGCCGCGCGGCTGGACCTTGGCCGGCACATCATGCTGGGCCGCGGAGAGGAAGTGAGCGGTGGGCGCCAGCGTAGCTCCGCTCTCGCGGATGCGTACGAAGCGCTCATCGGGGCCATTTATCTGGACAGTGATTACGTGACTGTGCGGCGCATCGTGCTGGCCGAGTCCAGGCCCGATCTGGAGGCATTGGAAATTGATCCGCCGGATTCAAATCCGAAGGGTCGGTTGCAGGAAATTCTACAAGCGCTCTCGCCGGTGAGCCCGGCCTACCTGATTGATACCACCGAGGGGCCGGAGCATCTCAAAACTTTCACCGCGCGTGTGGTCTGGTGCGGGCTGGATCTGGGGACTGGCTCTGGCCGGAGTAAAAAAGATGCGGAAACCGCCGCGGCGCGGGAAGCGCTGACGAAGCAAATTTGGCGACCAGCCGCGGCAGCCAAACAGCTTGCGAATAACCAGCCGGAAACTGCCAGCAACCCCGGATAAGCAGCACGCCACCACACTTGCCGGGCATCGCCCGATTACAAACAGTCGCTTTTTCACACCGTTGAATTGTTGCGGAACACACACGGAGCTTCCGTGGAGCAAGAAGCGGAGTGCTTATTCACACGCTGATGATTGTGAAGTGTCTTCCCCGGAAATAAATCAATCCAGTACACCGTGTGAACAAGCCCGCGGACAGCGCACAACCAACCGTGTCCGTTTGTCCGCATTTTGCATGGCTCCCGACGCGACATGCACGGTAGAAAGCCAGCCCGTAGAAACCGAAACCACATGCCCAAACCCAAAAAGCCCACAAAGAGCCTTGCCGGTGATGTCCGAAAGCCCAAGACGGGAAAAAAACAGGCGCGTGAGAAAATTACCGCAGCCGAACTCGAGGCGTTTGCGGGGCTGACAGGCGCGCCGCAACCGCAATTCAAGCCAGTACCCGGCGCGAAGGTTTTCGTCCGCACATTCCCGGCAGCAGGTTTCGGCGAAGTCGCGTCCGTATCCGGCACGAAGGTGAAATTACGGTTTTTCACCGATCCGGTGAACTCGGTGGAGAAGGAGGTGCCTGCGGAAATAGTCGTGCATGCACCGTTGCCAAATCAAACACGGGTCTTTCATGCAGCGGAAGGAGTCGTGCGCTTCGGCCGGGTTCTCGCCACGAAACAGAGCGTTGGGATGCGAACCTACCTCGTGCATTTTCCGGGCGCGACTTCGCTTACGGAGATGAGCGAGGAGGCGTTCACGGTTCGTTCGTATCTGCCGGGTGATGACCCGGCGATGGTGCTTGCGGAAAGTGCGCAGGAGACGCCGTTCTTTTTCCAGCAACGGGCGGATTTGCTTCGCGAGGTGCTGAAACAAAACCAGCTCGCCCACGGGCTGCCGGCGCTACTGTCTTCAAAAGTCGAGGTGCTCCAGCACCAGGCTGAGATTGCAGACCGCGTGCTGCGCGATCCGGTGATCCGATACCTTCTTGCGGACGAAGTCGGCCTCGGAAAAACCATCGAGGCCGGGGTGATCCTCAGGCAGCTCCGGCTTGATGCGCCGGATGCCCGCATGGCCGTTGTCGCGCCGGACGCGCTGACGCGGCAATGGCGCGAGGAGCTGGATTCGCGGTTCGGGCTGGATGACGTGGAGGTCTTCCCGCACGGCGCTCTCGTGAAGGACAAGGCGCTGCTCGATGAAACATGGGACGTCCTCGTGATGGACGAGGCCCACCGCATCGTTGAGCGGCAGGGGATCCTCGGATCCACCACCACGAAGAACGCGCTCAAGCTGGCGCATCGCGCAAGGCATCTGCTGCTGCTCTCCGCCACGCCCGTGCTGCATCACGATGCGGACTTGCTCGCGCTTCTCGAATTGCTCGACCCGGAGAACTACTCCTCGGACAAGCTGGAAGCGTTCAAGGAACGCACCTCCAAACGAGTCGAGCTCGGCCGCGCATTCCTCGCGCTCCGGAGCGCCACCGTCCCCGCCTTGGTGAAGCTTCACGCCGGCAAGCTCGCCTCCCTTCTTCCAAAGGACACGCGCGTGAAGGAACTCGCCGAGGATCTCTCGAAGGCCGGCGCGGATGCGAAACGCATCCAGCACGAGCTGCATCTCCACATCAGTGAGACCTACCGCATTCACCGCCGCATGCTCCGCACCCGCCGCCGCTGGCTCGCAGGTTCTCAAAAGCGGTTTGTCCGCGACGTGCACGAGACCATCGAGATCGAGATTGACGAGGAACCGCACGCGGAGCTGTGGGACGCGCTCGAGAAATGGCGCGTCGAGACCAGCCGCCGCATCGGCCCCGGCCACAAGCTGCGCGCCACTGCCGCGGCGGAATACATCCGCCTGGCCGAGGCCATCGCCGCGGAGCCCGAGAAGCTCTCGGACCTCGTGAAGGAGGTCGAGAAATCCACCGACTTCACCGCGACCGAGCACAAGCTCCTCGAAGCCCTTGCGGACGACAAACGCGCCTGGCGGATCGCCGAGGCACGGCTCGATCTCATCACCGAATCGCTTCGGCGCCGCGCGGCGAAAGACGGCAGCGGCGGAAAATACGTCGTCTTCTGCCCGGCCGCGCGCATGTGTGCCGATCTCTCGAAACGCATGCTTCCGCTCTTCGGCAGCGAGGGGGTGAAAGTCGCCAGCACGAGCGCCGCCCGCTCCCAGGTGGGGGAGCTGTTTTCCGACTTCGCCGGCGATCCGCTCGCCCGCGTCCTCATCACCGACGCCACCGGCGAGGAGGGCTTCAACCTGCAATTCGCGCGCGCCGTGTTTTTCCACGACCTGCCATGGGCGCCCATGCGGCTCGAGCAGCGCCTCGGGCGTCTCGACCGCATTGACCGCGTCGGCCCCATCCCCTGCATTGTCTGCACCAGCGGCGAGGATGACGCGATCGCGCTGGACGAGACCTGGCGCTGCGTGCTCGCCGACGGCTTCGGCCTCTACAAGGCAAGCATCTCAGACCTGCATCACCTCGTGGACTCGCAGCTCCCGATCCTCCGCGAGACCGCATTTGCCGGCGGCGCGCCCGCGCTGCTCGCCGCGATCCCGGCGCTCGCCGAAGCCGTGGAGAAAGAACGGGCGAGCATCGAGGAACAGGACGTGATTGACGGCATGCACAGCCTCAGCCCCGAGTCTGCGCTCACCCGCGATCTCACCGCCGCGGATGCCGCGGCCGAGGATTTCAGCCGTGCATTCAGCGCCTACCTCCAGCGCAACCTCGGGCTCGATGAACGATGGGACGAGGAGACCAACAGCCTCATGTTCCGCATGAAGCGGGACACCAATCCGCTCATCCCCGCCGACAGGCTCGACGCCCTCGCCAGCATGTTCGCCACGAAATTCTCCGTCCACCGCAGCGTCGTCATCGAGGATCTCACGCTCGATTTCCTCCGCCCCGGCCACCCCGCTGTCGAAGGCTGCCGCGAACTCCTCCGCTGGGACGATCGTGGCCGCGCATGGGCCATGTGGCGCAGCGTGCCGGGCATCAAGGAGCCGAAGATCGTATTCCGCACCCTCACACGGGTCTCCGTGGATCTCGGGCCCGTGGAGAAAGCCCTCGCAGAGGCCGGCTGGGATTCCATCCGCCGGGGCGGGCTCATCCGCCTGGTGCGAGGATGGTTCCCCGAGATGATCGCGGAATTCTGGTGCGATGATGTCGGCAACGATCCCGCCGCAAAAATCATCGAGCCCTGCAAACGGCCCTACCACTTCAAACTGGACCGCAACATGGGCAAGGAACGCGCCGCCCACCTGCGCGAGAAATTCGGCGAGAAGGAATGGCGCAAAGCCTGCCACACCGCCAGCAAGCGGGCCGGAGCCGCCGTCAGGAAACTGCCGGAATTCACCACCGCCATCCAGCGCGCACTGTCCTCCGCCGCGGAACATTTCTCGATGATGCGCGCCCGCCTGAAATCACGCGCACAGGCAGGCATTGACACCGCCGCACAGGCCAAAGCCGAAAGCGCCCTCGAGGACACGATCGAGAATCTCGTCCGCGAAATCCTTGCCTCCCCGGTCATCACACTCGACACGATCGGCGCCTGCATCCTCAGCGACAAGCCGTGGTGGAACGAGCCCGACTGGGATCCCGAGCTGGCGCGCGGCAAAAAGTAGGTGCGCCGCCCGCCGCTTTTCTCCTCCGCTCCGAGCGGTTTCGTTTGCCAGTGCGCCGGTGCGCCGGTTGTCTGCGCAACTCGATTTCATGGCAGGTTTTCGTCTTTTTGATCTCAATCCCGAGCAGTTGCAGGCGGTGCGCACGACCGAAGGCCCGCTGCTGATCCTGGCCGGGGCGGGGAGCGGGAAGACACGGGTGATCACGGCACGCGCGGCGTTCCTCATCGCGGAGGGCGTGCCGCCGGAGAGCATCCTCGCGGTGACTTTCACCAACAAGGCGGCCACCGAGATGCGCGAGCGCCTGGCGGGGATGGCGGAGCCGGAGCAGGCGAGGAAAGTCACGATGTGTACCTTCCATGCGCTGTGCGTTCGCATCCTGCGGCAGGAAATCGAGGTGCTTGGGTACAAGCGGAACTTTTCCATCTACGACGAGGGCGACCAGCTCGGGCTCATCAGAAAAATCATCGGCCGGATCTCCGCGCGCGATGAGAAGCTGGATCCGCACGCGGCGAAGAACGCGATCAGCAAGGCGAAGAACGCGGGCTTGCGCCCGGCCGGCCCGGCGGATGAGGAGAAGACGCTCGTGGGGGCGGTGTTTGCGCAGTACAACGCCGGGTTGAAGACGCTGAACGCAGTGGATTTCGACGATCTGCTGCTCCTCACCGTTCAGCTTCTGAACGAGCACCCGGCGGTTCGCGAGCGGTGGCATCGCAGGTTTCGCTACGTGATGGTGGATGAGTTTCAGGATACCAACCGGCTTCAGCTCGATCTCGTCTCGCTGATCGCCAAGGGGGGCGAAAATCTCCGGCCCAATATCGCGGTCGTGGGCGACGACGATCAGTCCATCTACGGCTGGCGCGGCGCGGAGGTGAGCAACATCCTGGAATTCGAGGCGCACTTCCCGCAGCCGACCGTGGTGAAGCTGGAGCAGAATTACCGCTCGACGAATTTCATCCTCGGGACGGCGAATTCGCTGATCAAAAACAACCCCCGCCGGCGCGAGAAAAAGCTGTGGAGCGCGATGGAGGGCGGCGAGAAGGTGAAGATCATCGCGATGCCGGATGACCGGCAGGAGGCGGAGTTCATCGCGGAGGAGATCAACGTGCGGAAGACGGCGGAAGGGCTGAAATGGGAGGACTTCGCGGTGCTCTTCCGCATGAATGCCCAGAGCCGGCTGATGGAGGAAAACCTGCGCCGGCTTCGCGTGCCGTATCACATCGTGGGCGGGAAAAGCTTCTTCGACCGCCGCGAGGTGAAGGACGTGCTGGCCTACGCGGCGGCGCTGCTGAATGTGGACGACGACGTCGCGCTTCTGAGGATCGTCAATACGCCCGCGCGGGGAATTTCCGATGCGACGGTGGAGAAGGCGACGGAGTGGAGCATCGGGACAAAGACGAGTGTTTTTAACGCGCTGCGGGATGCGGAGTTTCTCGCGACGCTGCGCGCGCAGACGGCGGCGGCGATCGGGAGGTTCACGGCATTTCTCGATGACAACGAGACGCGCATGCACGAACCGCTCGCGAACCAGCCGGCGATCCTGCGCGCGCTGATCGCGGAGAGCGGCTACCTCGCCGACCTCCAGCGCACTTGCAAGACTCCCGAGGAATGGCTGGACCGCGAGCGCAGCGTGGAGGATGTCTTCGCGAGCTTCGAGCGATACGAGGAGCGCAGTGACAAGGGCCTGCGGGGGTTCCTTGACGAGATGATGCTGCGGCAGGAGCAGGAGGAGGACGCGGACGAGGAGACCGCCGGCGTTCCACTCATCACGCTGCACGCGAGCAAGGGGCTCGAATTTCCGCATGTCTATCTCATGGGCTGCGAGGAGGGCGTCCTGCCGCATGACCGCTCGAAGCTGGAGGGCACGGTGGATGAGGAGCGGCGGCTCCTTTATGTGGGGATCACGCGCGCAAAGCGGACTCTCTCGCTGACATGGTGCCGCCAGCGGATGAAATACGGAACGGCAATGCCTGGCATCGCGAGCAGTTTTCTAAAGGAACTCGACCCGGAACTTGTGGAGCACCAGGACGTGGGCGAGATTCTTTCCAGGCCGGTCACGGAGGAGAAGGCCGCGGCGAAGTTCGGGGCGATTTTCGAGATGCTGGGGAAGTTGTAGCGCGCTGCCTCGCAGGACAGACGCTCGCCACGCACGGCGCATTCTGCTTTCACCCGCATGAATGGAATCAGCGCTCACCGCATTCGTCCTCGGCGCCGGGCTCGGCACCCGGCTGCGGCCGCTCACGGCGCGGCGCCCAAAACCGCTGATCCCCGTCGCGGGGCGGCCGCTCATCACCCATGCGTTCGATCATCTTATCGCCGCCGGGGTGGAGCGTTTCGTCGTGAACACGCATTGGTGCGCGGAACGCTACGCGGAATTTTTTCCGGACTCCCGCTGGCGCGGGCGGCCCATCGTCTTCGTCCACGAGGCGCCCGGGGTTCTCGAGACCGCCGGCGGGATTTGGAACGCGCGCGAGCATCTCGGCGACGGCCCTTTCATTGTCTATAATGGCGACATTCTGAGTGACATCCCCCTCGCCCCGGCGCTGGCGCATCACCGCGCCGCGGGCAACGAGGTCACGCTCGTCCTGCGCAGCAGCGGTGGCGCGCGAAATGTCGCGTTCGATCCGGCGGGCGCGCGCGTGCTTGATCTCCGGCGCGAACTGCGCCCCGAGCTGGAGCCCGCGCATCTCTTCACGGGCATCTACATCGTCGAGCCCCGCTTCATCGCGCGGATTCCACCGGCGCAAAAAATCGGAGTCGTCCCGATTTTTCACGGCATGATCCGCGCGGGTGAGCATCCCGGCGGCATCGTTCTCGACGAAGGCGGGTGGCGGGATCTCGGCACGCGCGACGAATACCTCGCTGCCTGCGCCGCACTCGGCGAGCCGCAGTGGATCGCGCCGACCGCCCGCATCGGCGAGGGCGCGCGCTTGAGCGGGTGCAGCGTGTGGGAAAATGCGGAGGTCGCCCCGGGTGCGCGGCTTTCCCGATGCGTCGTCACAGACGGTGCGCGCGCGGAAGGGGAGCACAGCGGGCGGGATTTTTGAGGTCGTCCGGCTTGCACGCGGAGTGATCCTGCTGATTACTCGCGGCGATGTCCGTTTTTGTAGAGCCGATCGAGAAGGGTGGTTCTGGCCGCAAGTTCTGGCGTGTCCATCTCGCGGGGCAGTCACTGATCCTCGTGCGCTACACCGCGGAGCGCGATGAGAACCGCTACTTCGTCGTGATCGCGCAGTTCCTTGCGCGCGCGGGCGTGCGCGTGCCGCGGGTGGATTTTCATGACGAGAAGGAGGGGATCATTTTCATGGAGGATGCGGGGGGTGAGGATTTGTGGAGCCATCGCGGGGACTCGTGGCCTGCGCGGCGCGCGCTCTACCAGCGGACGCTCGATGAGGTGCTCGCGCTTCACACGCAGGCGCACCTGGCGGAGGGCAGGCCGCATTTGCAGCAGGAGTTCGACGCGGCGCTCTACAAATGGGAGCAGGAGTATTTCATCGAGCATTGTCTCGGGCGGCATTTCGGCCTCGGCGCGGAGGAGATCGCGGCGCATGTGGATCGCGCGCGGCTTGCGCAGATTGCGGAGCATCTGGCCGCGCAGCCGCGCTGCCTGGTCCACCGGGATTTCCAAAGCCAGAACGTCATCATCCGCGACGGCGGCGTGTGCCTGATTGATTTCCAAGGGCTGCGCCCCGGGCTCGCGCAGTACGATGTCGCGTCGCTGCTGCTCGATCCGTATGTGAACCTCGCCGAGGAGGAACGCGCCGAGCTGCTCCAGCATTACCTCAGCGGCCTGCTCGGCCCTGGGCGGCCCGGCGAGGCGCAGTGGATGGCGCTCTACGATCTCTGCGCGATGCAACGGCTCATGCAGGCGCTCGGCGCCTACGGAAAACTCGGCCACAAGGACGGGAGGCTGCATTTTCTCGCGCACATCCCCGTGGCCGTCCCACGCCTGCGCGAAGTGCTCTCGCGCATCGCGGGCATGGGGCGGCTGGCGGACTTGCTGGAGCGGAAGGGCTGCTGCAATTCACCGCTGGCGAAGGCCGGGGATATTGCAGAGCCATGTCGAGAGGACGCTGAACAGGAATGCGGCGCTGCCGATTGAGACGGCGGTTTTTGCGTCGAGGATCCCCGCGATCAGCGGCTGGAAAACGATGAGCCCGCCTGCGATGAGCGCGAAAGCGCCGATCGCGCCGAAGATCCAGCGACCGGCCGCGGACTTGTTGGTGAAGGTGTGGGAGAAAGGCACTGCCGCCGCGACGAGCGTCGCGGCGATGATGAGCAGGAGAAATTCGCCGATCACCACCCCCGCCGCTGCGAGGGCGAGCGCGGCGACGATGAATCCGCCGACAAAAAAGGCCTCGAGCTTTTCCCCGCGCCGCAGCGCCATGCGGGCGAAGCGATCCGTGAAGACGATGAGGTTCCCGAAGCCGCGCGCGACGTGGACCCAGAGCACGAAGAGCAGCACAAGCCCGACGAGCAGCGCGCCCACCGCCGCTGCTGGTCCGGTGAAAATCCGGCGGATGATTCTTGGGAGGATGAGCAGGCCGAGGATCACCGCCCACTGCATCTTGTCGCTGCGCGCCTGCATCCACAGCAGCCAGCGCAGGTGCAGCCGGTAGAACCGCGAGCGCGCGCGGAACGACTCGATGAGGCCCTCGCGGGCGAATTCGTTCTCCGGGTTCAGCCGCAGCGCCTCGCGGAAGTGGCGCTCGGCGTCCTTGTGCTGGTTCGCCTGGAGCGCGTGGATGTCGCTCTCGTTGGGAGCGCAGCGGACGGCCTGCTGGATGGTGGCGAGCGCGTCGCGTTCGCGGCCCGCCTGCTGCCATTGCACCAGCGTGAGCTGGTAGAGGACGAAGGCATTCTCGGGATCGCCCTGGAGGGCGTCCTTGAATGCCGCCTCGGCTTCCGCGAAGCGGCGCACGCGGGCGAGGTGCAGCCCGCGCTGGAGATGCGCGGAGGCGGGGTCGGCGCTCATTTTTTCAGCCCGAGGTAGGCCAGCACGTCATCGTAAAAACCGCCCTGGTTGGCGTACAGCGCGTAGTTTTTCGCGCTCTCGAACCACGCGCGCGCCGTCGGCTTCACGTCCTTCGCGGTCTTGATGAGGTCGTCCGTGGTGATGGGGACGATGCGGCCTTCCTTCATCGCTTTTGCCAGTGCCCGCTCGATGGTCATGTCGAACACGCCTTTCAAATCCGCCCCGCTGAAGTCCGTCGTCTTTTTCGCCAGCGCGCGGGCGTCGAGGTTGTGGACGGGCTTGCCCTTGGCCATCACCTCGATCACGGCGGCGCGCGCTTCGTCGTCGGGCGGCGGGACGAAGAGCACGCGGTCGAACCGGCCGGGGCGGCGGAATGCGGCATCAATGTGCCACGGTGCGTTGGTCGCGCCGAGGATGAGGAGGCCGTCGTTGGTGCCGTTGGTGCCGTCCATCTCGGCGAGGAACTGGTTGATCACCGTGCGCTGCGCGCTGTGGCGGAGGTCGTGGCGGTCCGCGGCGAGGGCGTCCACTTCATCGAAAAAGAGGACGGTTGGCGCGTTGTCGCGGGCCAGCTCGAAGATTTTGTGGAGGTTTTTTTCCGAGTTGCCGACCCACATGTCGAGAATCTCGTGCAGGCCGATGGCGAGGAAGTTTGCCTTGATCTCCCCCGCGGTCGCGCGGCTGAGAAGCGTCTTGCCGCAGCCCGGCGGGCCATAGAGCAGCACGCCGCCGCCGATCTTTTTGCCGTAGGCGCGGAACAGGTCGGGGTTTTGCAGGGGGTAGAGGATTTTCATGCGGATCTCCTCCTTCACCGAATCCATCCCGCCCACGTCGCTGAATGCGATCGTCGGGCGCTCGAATTCGCCGAGCCCGCCGGTGTCCGGATTCTCGTCGTCGTGCGGCGCGCTGTCGTCCGTGTCAAAGCCCGTCGCGCCGGAGGAGGACAGGGCGGCGCGCTGCGGAGGCTTCCCGTTTTCAATGTAGAGTTCCTGCTCGAGCGCGGGGTCGGCGGCGGTGCCATCGAGTTCAATGGCCTTGCGGTAGTGTGCGTTTGCGGCGTCGCGGCTGCCCTCGATGAGCGCAAGCCGCGCGAGCAGCACCCAGGCCGGGGCATGCCGGGGAAACTGGGCGGTGACGGCCTCGGTGCGGATGACGGCCTCGCTCGTGCGGCCCATCGAGTAGAGCGCGCGGGCGACGCCGAGCTTCGGCCCGGGATCGCCGGGCGCGAGCTGCGCGGCTTTTTCAAAAGCGGTGCGCGCCTCGTCGAATGAGAACTCATCGAGGCACGCCTGGGCGTACAGCATTTGCAGCGGGAGATTTTCCGGCGAGACGGATGCGGCCTGTCGAAGTGCGGCGAGTTGAGACATGCGGGGAAATGACCGCGCCCGGACGGGGTCTGTCGAATGGAAACTTGGCGGGGTGAATGTTTCCACGGATCAATCCGGGGTGAATGGACACGTCTGGCCGTGCCTTCGGGAGCACGACGACCAAGGGGGGTGCCTGGAATTGGAAATGCAATCCGCGGGGCGAGCGGGCCCATCGGGTGGAAGCATTGTGTTTTTCGTGCCCTTCAGCGTCTTTAGCTGGCCCAAAATCGTCAAAAGAATATCCAGCCGTCCATGAAATCGTGTATCAGACGTCCGAAGGCACCGGCAACCCGCTGACCATATGAACACCTCCTCGCGAGCGACAGACAGCGACGGGAAACGCGTCCTGGAAAATGTGATGAACGGCAGACATCAGCCGCAACCGGAAGAAAGTCTCCTGCGGGTTGGAGGCGCGCCGAAATTTCCCCGCCTCCAGACTTTGCTGGACTGCTCGCTTTGGCCGCTGCTTTTGACCTGCGCGCTGATACCGACCGGGATCGGCATTGCGAACGGCCACGGGCAACTGGCCTTCAACATCGTTTTCTTCAGCCTCGCGGGCCTGCTCTTTGTGATCGAACGCCTGCATCCGCACGAAAAGAGCTGGCTGCATTCCGACAGACAGGAGATCCCCGATCTGGCCCACACGGCGTTCACCAAGGCCGTCGTGCAACTCATGGTCGGTTCGCTGACGTGGCTGGGTCTGGCGAGCGTGGTGGGTGGGGAAAAGGGGGCGGGATTCTGGCCGAACGAATGGCCGATGTTTTTTCAAGTCGTGCTTGCGCTCGTAGTGGCGGAGTTCGGGCTCTACTGGGCGCATCGTGTGGCGCACGAATGGGAGCCGTTGTGGTGGTTTCACGCGGTGCACCACAGCTCGAAAAAACTGTGGTTCTTCAACACGGGCCGCTTTCACATCATTGATACCCTGAAAAGCGTCGCCTTTTCCGCGCCGCTGCTCGCACTTGCCGGGACGCCGAATGACGTGGTGCTGTGGTTCGGGGCGATCACGGCCTACATCGGATTTTTGACCCACTGCAACATCCGCATGCGATTCGGCGTGCTCAGCTACATTTTCAACACCCCGGCTTTGCACCGCTGGCATCACTCGATGGATCTGCGCGAGGGGAACAAAAACTACGGCGAAAATATCATGCTGTGGGATCTGATCTTCGGCACTTACTACGACGACACCCGGCGCCGTCCGCCCGCGGAAATCGGAATCAAAGACGCGATGCCGAAGGGATTTTTCGGGCAGATTGTGCAGCCGTTTCGCTGGAAAAAGTTCCAAGCCGCGGCGAAGTCCGGGAGGAGCCGCGGCGAGCTGCTCTGATGGAGCCAGGAATCAGGGTGTGCTGGAAAAGTAGTCATCACGCTCCGCGTGATGCAAACGTCTCGCAAGCAGAGCGCGTGTCCTGGTTCAGAACGCCACTGCATCACGCGGAGCGGTGATGACTACTTCCTGTCGAATGGAAATTTGGCGGCGCGAGCATTTCCATCTACACCCCGCCGTGAACGGCATCCGCCAGCGAACTGCCGTGGACACCCCGGGCGGCGTCCTGGCTGGCTCATCGCGCTGGCCAGCCTTCTCCTGTTGCCGGCATTGGCCGTGACGGGTGGTGGTGGGGCCGGGCGGGACGAACGCCCTCAACCACAGGCCGCAAACAGTGAGCAAACCCCTCGACTATTGCACCAACGGTCTGGCGACCCAGACGGCTGCCGCCGCCACAACGGCGCCGCCTGCATCGGCAAAACACTGCGCCGCATCCGCATGCTGGAGGTCTATGTGTTTTCGATCCTGGTGAACGTGCCGCTCCTTTCAAAGAACGACGCGCCAGGCAGCACGACGGTCGCGAACTTCGCGGCCTCGCTCATGAAGATTTCCTGCACGACGAGGAACTCCAGCGACACCTCGCGGGTCGTTAAGTGCCCCGCATTTCCCTCGTGCCACGCGTTCAGACTTCCGTTACTCAACTTCATCGGTGAAGCGACAGACAGCTTTCATCGCTTGCGCGCCTTGCGCGCTCCGCCCGGCAACAACAAGGCGTCGGTCGTGGAAGACGAGATTCGTGCCGGCGAAAGGGTTGAGATGTTCATGCGCGAAGCGTACACGGCACTGCAGGCAGGCGACCGCCGTCTCGTCGGCGAAAAACTCATCGCTGCGATCCAGGCGACGCGGCAAGCTCTTTGGCTCGATATTCCGGAAGCAGTGCTCCAGCCGCTGCTGGACGCGCAGCGAACCATGATGACGGCTGCATCGGTGTCCGGGGTTTCGAAGGAGTTTCTTGCCACTGAAATTGAACCGATGCTCGCGGCGCACCTCCCGCCCGGCCAGACTCCAGAGGACGCGCTGCGCTTCCTGCGCTACCTCGCCAGCCAGGCGCACCTGCAGGAAATCCATTTCCTGTGGCGGCCATTCCTCACCGACGCCAATGACGACATGGTGTTGGAACTGGCGTTCGCCGCCGGGTGCCGCTACGTTGTCACGCATAACGTGAACGATTTTCACGGCTCGGAGCAACTCGGCGTCACCGCCATCCGGCCCCGTGAATTTCTGAAACTGATACGAAAACAGCCATGAGCACTCTCACCGTCAACCTGCCGGACTCGGTAAAGAAGAACATTGAAGACCTCGCCGCGCGCGAGGGGTTTTCCGTGGGCCAATTCCTCGCCAGTGCCGCGAGCGAGAAACTGGCGGTGATGCTGACGATGGACTACCTCAAGCGGGAAGCCGCCGCCGGTCGCCGGGAGGATTTCGAGAAATATCTGGCCAGCGTCCCCGCCGCCCCGCCCGTGCCCGGCGACGAGCTGTGAACCGGCCAAGCTGCGGCTAGACAACCAACGAAGGGCCGCAGCTCACTTCACCGCGACCGCCTCCGGCTCCGCGCTCTTCCTTTCCACCGGCGCGCTCACGCGCTCCACGTCCACGGCGACGACCTTGTATTCAGGGCACATGGTGTCCTCGTCGCATTCGCTGCTGGTGACAACGTTCACGAGGTGTTCGGGGAAGTGGAAGGTGGTGTAGAGGATGCCGGGTTTCACTTCGTCGGAGACCTTCGCGTGGATGCGCACTTCGCCGCGGGCGGAGAAGATGCGGACGAGGTCGCCGGTGGTGATTTGCTTTTTCGCGGCGTCGGCGGGGTGGATGGCGAGGACGTCCTCGGTGACGATGCGGGCGTTGCCGGTGCGGCGGGTCATGGTGCCGCAGTTGTAATGCTCCAGCACGCGGCCGGTGGTGAGGATGAAGGGGAATTCGCCG
>CAMAUI010000023.1 GCA_945861385.1 Prosthecobacter debontii | reverse complement strand
AATGCGTTGGTGGTGGTCTTTAACCCGGCACCCATCGTGGGCGCGGTGGAGGCGGCTTCGACTCGGATGCCGCGGCGTCGGATGTGCAGGGCGAGAGTGGAGCAAGCTGCCAGCTTGCTTGATTCGCGCACGCAAGCACCGTGTGCTTTCAATTTGAAAAGCGGGTGGCGCACACGCTTGCACATTCGCTCCCTCCGATGCCCCCGCTCACCGCTCTCGCAAGCTGGCAGCTTGCGCCACTATAGCCGCTCGAACTTCGCCAGCAGTGGCGTGAGGTCTATGAATGCGTTGGTGGTGGTCTTTAACCCGGCACCCATCGTGGGCGCGGTGGAGGCGGCTTCGACTCGGATGCCGCGGCGGCGGATGTGCAGGGCGAGGTCGGCGAAGTCGGCGTCTCCGGTGACGAGGATGATCACGTCGGGGGCCATTTGCGCGGTGAGTTCGATGGCGTCAATGGCCATGAGCACGTCCACGTTGGCCTTGTAGTGGGCGTCGGCGCTCGGGGAGCCGTCTTTGCAGACGACCATGAATCCGTGGCTGCGGAGCCAGTGGAGGAATTTGTTCTTCTTATCCCGCTCCGCCTGCCACTCGGGCATCGCGGGCGGGAGACCCGCATAAACGACAGTCTCGATGAGCTGGCGGCCGGCGAGGAGGTGCTCCTGGAGGGCGAGCCAGTCGAGCTTTCGCCCTGCGCCTTTCGCGGAGCTGGTGATGTTGGATTCGTCCACGAGGATGAGGACGCGCTGATTACCTGCCGGATTGGAAATTGATCGCTTCACAGCCGGGCACCGTGCCCGCGCACCGCACCGCGCACGAGGACGAATTGCGGCATGCCCTGGCGTTGGGCGCATCTCAGTTTTTGGCAGGTCGCTCTCTTTCTCCTGCTCCTGCTCTTGCTCAGAGCCTGTTTGAGCAAGAGCACGAGCAAGAGTAAGAACTTCCGCCCCCAGCGGTGCTCAAAAATTGAGATGCGCCCCCTGGCGTTCCGGGCGGAAAGGTGCGCGATCTGCCGCGGAGACCCGCCTTTTCCAGCGCGGCGGCGACGGTCTTCGCGAGGGCGATGTTCGGCTCGTTCCAAAGCTCCCACACGATGCCGGGGCGGAGTGGGATGAATTCCTTGTGCATTCACGCCGAAGCTGCCGACTCCAGCCCGCTGGTGTCCCTCCCTCACCCCGGCAGGCTACGCCATCGGCGCGGGGTCGCCGTGGGGCGGCTGGTTCTGCCGGAAGACGACGAGGGCATTGGCCGCGAGGATGAGCGTGCCGCCGATGAAAAAGCGCAGGGTGAGGTGCTCGTTTGCGTATTGGATGCCCGCGAACGCGGAAAACAGGCCGGGCAAAAAGAGCGCCCACAATGTCGCGAAGATCGGCTCGCTCGCGTAGATCAGCCCGGCTTGCGTGGAGGTCACGTGCGGCTGCCAGCGTGTCATCGTCACGTACGAATAGACCGTGGAGAACAGCGCGAGGATGACCGTCATCGCGATCAGCGGTGGCGAAACGAACGCGGCCCCGGCGCCCGCCACGCCGCCCGCGAGCACAAACGGGACGAACAACGCGCCTTTCACCGCAAACATCACCGTCGCCGTCCGCGTCGCATCATTCGGTGAAAATACCGCGCGCTCGAGGCAGACGATCTGCCCGGTGAAAAGCACCGCGCTCAGGATCGTCTCCCACTCGCCGCGCCCGAACCCGATCTCGCCCAGCCGCACGCCGCTCAGCACCGCGCAACCCGCGATCACCAGCAGGCATGCCGTCACGATTTTTGCCGAGGGGACGCGCCGCGAACGCAGCGCCACGTAGAGCGGCACAAAGACGCACGTGAACTGCGTGAAAAACGCGGAAGTGCTCGCGGCGATGTGGTGCTGCGCATCTGTCTGAAGCAGCATCCCGAGCCCGCCGAAAAGGCCCAGTTCCAGGCCCTGCCGCACTTCCAGCCGCGTGAGCCCCTTCACCCGTCCGCGCAGGATCAGCAGCATCACGAGGGTCGCAAGCACCATGCGATTGAGCAGGATGAACGCTGCGTGAAACCAGTCCGCACGACCGGGCATGAGATCTCCCTGCACCTTCATCACCGCGATTGCCGTGGGGAAACTCAGGCCCCACGCCGCCGTCGCAAATGCGAGCCGCAGCGAGGCGGATTGCGCGCGGCTCACTTCCCGATCCTCTCGGCTGCGAGCACGGTGTTGTGCATGAGCATCGCGATGGTCATCGGCCCCACGCCGCCGGGCACGGGGGTGATCGCGCTGCACTTGGCGGCGACCTCGGCGAATGCCACGTCGCCAACGAGCCTCGCGCCTTTCGGCGAGGACGGATCGGCGATGCGATTGATGCCCACATCAATGACCACCGCGCCCTCGCGCACCATGTCCGCCTTCACAAATTCCGGCTGCCCGATCGCGGCGACGAGGATGTCGGCGCGGCGGCAGACTTCCGCGAGGTCGCGTGTGCGGGAGTGCGCGACGGTGACGGTCGCATCGCCGCCACGGCCCTTGTTCATGAGCAAAAGCGCCAGCGGCTTTCCCACGATCATGCTGCGTCCGAGCACGACGACATCCGCGCCCGCGATCTGGATGCCGCTTTCGAGGAGCAGCCGCTGGCAGCCGAGCGGCGTGCATGGCACGAACGCATCGGGATCGCCGAGGGCGACCTTCGCGACGTTCACGGGATGGAAGCCATCCACGTCCTTGCGCGGATCCAGGCTCCCGATCACGACGCGTTCATCAATGTGCCGCGGCGGCGGCGATTGCACGAGGATGCCGTGGATGAGCGGATCGGCATTGAGTCTGCGAACCTGCGCGAGAAGTTCCTCCTGCGTCGTCTCCCGAGGCAGCTCGATTTTCACGCTGTGCATGCCGATGTCGCGCGCCGTCTTTTCCTTGCTGCGGACGTATGCGTGCGAAGCCGGGTCGTCGCCAACGATCACCACGGCGAGCCCTGGAGTGATGCCGCGTGCTTTCAATGCCGCGACGGATGCGCGGGTTTCCTCGTTGATGCGTGCTGCGATGGCTTTGCCGTCAATGAGCGTCATGGCAGGATGAAGGCGGAAGGAGGAAGGCGTGGGCAAGCACGGAAGCACGACGTGGCAGCGGGTGGCGCTGGCCGGACCGCCACGTTCCGCGGCTATTTCGCGCCCATCGCGGCATCCACCTGCGCGGTGGCGGTGTCAACAGGGGTTCCCTGCGCGATGTTCATCGGTGGGTGCAAAACGATCGTCACTTTCGCAAACGGCACCGGAATCCAGAGGGCGTCCCACTTCCTGCCGAGATGCCACTTCCGGGAGACCTGGACTTCCACGGGCACGATCCGCACACCCGTGCGCTGCGCGAGGTAGATGATGCCGGGGGCGATGGCGTAGTTCGGGCCGCGCGGCCCGTCCGGCGTGATCGCGATGTCGCCGCCGGCGCCGAGGTGCCGGGTAATTTCCAGCAGCGCCGCCGCACCGCGCCGCGAGCTGCTCCCGCGAACCGCGCCCATGCGGAAACGCCGTGCGATCGCCGCCAGCCATCCGCCATCCCTGCTCGCGCTTGTCAGGACGCTGCGCGGCATCGGGCGGCGCCTGCGCGCGCGATAATCGCCGAGCACTGCGCCGAGCAGCCGGTTGTGCCAGATGCAGAGAATGACGGGGGTTTTCCGGCGGAGGTCGTAAACGCCCGCGTCATCGCGCAAGCGCACACGGAGGGTCCACGCGAGCAGCTTCAGCAATGCGCCGCCGACGAAGCTGGCGAGGGATTGGAGAAGTGTGATTTTGTGCGCGGTGGCTGGCTTGGACACGAGGCGATGTTGCTGCTGCCCACTGCCTACCGCTTGCACTTCGCCCACTGCCATCTAAAACCGCAGGCCATGAATCTTCTGCGCCGTCCACGCCGACTCCGCTCCTCGCCACAACTCCGCGCCCTCGTGCGCGAGACGACACTCGGCGCGGCGGATTTCATCCTGCCGCTTTTCGTCTCGGAGAAAATCAAGGGCCGCGCAGCGGTGGCGTCCATGCCCGGAGTGTTCCAGCTCGATGAGGACGAACTGCTGAAGGATGCCGCCGAAGCCCACAAGGCGGGGGTTCATGCAGTGATCCTGTTTGGGATTCCCGCCGGGAAGGACGAGCGCGCGACGCAGGCCTGCGCGGAGAATGGCGTGGTGCAGCGCGCGGTGCGGCGGCTGAAGCGCGAGCTGCCGGGTCTCATCGTGGTCACTGATGTATGCCTCTGCGAATACATGAGCCACGGGCATTGCGGCATCACCGAATTCCGTGAAGGCGTGCCGCATGTTCACAACGATCCCTCGGTGGAGCTGCTCGTCGCCACGGCGGTGTCTCATGCGCGGGCGGGCGCGGATGTGGTCGCGCCGAGCGACATGATGGATGGCCGCGTCGGCGCGATCCGGGCGGGGCTGGATGACGCGGGTTTTCACGACACGGTGATCATGAGCTACGCGGCGAAATTCGCGTCCGCATTTTACGGCCCGTTCCGCGACGCGGCGGAGAGCGCGCCCAGCGCGGGGGACCGGCGGGCCTACCAGATGGACTCCGCAAATGCGCTGGAGGCATTGCGCGAAGTGGAACTGGATGTGGCCGAGGGCGCGGACATCGTGATGGTGAAACCGGGCCTGCCGTACCTCGATCTCGTGTGGCGGATCAAGGAACGCTTCGGGCTGCCGACCGCGGTTTTCAGCGTGAGCGGTGAATACGCGATGCTGAAGGCGGCCACGGAGCGCGGCTGGCTCGATGAACGGGCGGCCGTGCTGGAGCAGATGACCGCCTTCAAGCGTGCCGGCGCAGACCTCATCATCACCTACTGGGCGCGCCAGTGCGTCGGGTGGCTGGCGTAGCGCGCGGGGGTGCCATACCATTTCTCAAAAATAACCGGACGAATGGCGGGTAGGGCGGGTTTGCAACCCGCCCTACCCCGCGCCCACGCCGCCACGGTCACGCTGTCTTCTAAATTCCGAGAGATGGTGTCAGGCCGCGCGGCGGCGGTTCAGCCGGCGTCTGACGGCGGCCGTGATGTCCTGCATTTCGCGCAGGCGCAGCAGCGCGGCGGTTGCGAAGAATGCACCGAGCGCGAGGCCGATGGTGAGCGTGAGCGAGGTGAGCCGGAGCGCAAAACCCATCCCGGCCCACTGGCTGAGCATGAGCCAGTCGCAGCCCCAGCACACGAGCGCGAGCACATCGCTGGCGACGAAAATTTTCGCGAGCGTGATGAGGAGGCGCTTCGACTCGAGGCGCGCGATTTCCCGGTGCATGAAGAAATAGAGCAGGGCAAAAGTCGTGAGCGCGACGATGCCTGTGCTCAGCGCAAGGCCCCGGTGGCCGTAGCCCCAGCGGACGAAAAGCGAGTTGAGCGCGTAGTTCACGGCGATGGAAATGAAGCTGATGACCATCGGCGTCTTCCGCCGGCCGATCGCGTAAAACGCGGGCGCGAGCACTTTCATCCCCGCGTAAGCCGCGAGGCCGATCGCGTAAAACTGCAATGCCACGGCGCTCTGGGCGATGTCATGGGCGGTCACTTTGTTGTGTTCGTAGATGACGCTGAGAATCGGCCCGGACAGCATCCATAGCCCGACGCTTGCCGGGACGGTGAGGAAAAAAACCAGCCGCATCCCGCGCGCGAGTGCCGCCCGAAAATCCCCGCGCTGCCCGAGCGCGGCGCTCTTCGAAAGAAAGGGCAGGGTCACCGTCCCGATCGCGACGCCAAACATGCCGAGCGGGAGCTGCATGAGACGGAAGGCGTTGTTGAGCCACGTGACCGAGCCGCTCTCGCAGTGCGTGGCGAAGCTGGTGTTCACCATCACATTCACCTGCACCGCGCTCGCCGCGATCACGGCCGGCGCCATCGTGCGGAGCACTTCGGCGACCCCGGAATCGCGCCAGCGAAAATCCAGCCGCGGGTGGTAGCCGATGCGGCGGAGCGACGGGAATTGCACGGCGAGCTGCAAAAAGCCGCCGATGAGCGTGCCGTACGCGAGGCCGTAAAGCGCGTTCCGTCCAAAGCCGCTGTCCATCACCCACGCGATGGTGAGGCCGCCTGCGATGCTGCCAATGTTGAAGAACGACGAGGCCATCGCCGGCCAGCCGAAGACGTTCTTCGCATTCAGCATCCCCATCACCTGCGCGGCGACCGAGACGAGGAGGATGAATGGAAACATCACCGACGTGAGGCCCGCGGTCAGCGCCGCGTCATCACCCGTGAAGCCGCCCGCGAGCAGGCCGATCAGCTCGGGGGCGAAGACGACGCCGAGGATCGTGATCGCGCCCATCACGACGATCGTGAGCGTGCCGATGCGGTTTGCGAGCTGCCAGGCGGAGGCTTCGCCCCCGGTTGCGATCTTTTTTGAAAAGACCGTGATGAACGCCGTGGAGAGGGCACCCTCGGCGAACAAGTCGCGGAGCAAATTCGGAACGCGAAACGCGGTGATGAAATACTGCAGCGTGGCGGTGCCGAACAGCGCGTTGAACACAACCTCGCGCGCAAGCCCGAGCACGCGCGAACACATCACCGCCACGCCCACGATGGCCGCGGCTTTCCCGGTGCGGGGCAGGTTGCGCTCAGGCATTCCCGGCGGCCTTGCGCAGGCGGTCCATGATTGCGACGCCGAGCCCGGTTTCCGGCACGGGTTCCGCGACGATCTGCTGCAGGCACATCGCGTCCAGCGCGCGCAGTTTTGCAAAAAGCGTGGCAGCCGCCTCGCGGAGATCGCCCGATTCGCTCAACACTTCGATGTGTTTGTAAGGCCCCATGTTTTCAGCCGTGCGGAAGGCCAGCAGGCCCCACGGTTCCGGGCGCTCGATCTTTGGCGGCACCCCCGGTTTCAGCAGGAGCATCCGGGTTTCCGGCGAGTAGTGGGATTTCAACTGTCCGGGTGCGACGGGGCGCTGTGCCGGCATCGCGGTACCGGTTCCCACTTTTCCAAACGGCTTCAACTGCTCGGCGGAGACCGGGCCGTCGCGGAGAATCCACATGCTGTCCCCGCGCACCGAGACGACCGTGCTTTCGATCCCGTGCATCGTCGGCCCGCCATCCACGATCAAGTGAATGCGCCCATCGAGTTCCGCCATCACATGCGCCGCGGCAGTCGGGCTGATCCGCCCAAACCGGTTTGCGCTCGGCGCTGCGAGCGGCTGATCGAATGCGGTGATCACACGCTGAAACACCGGATGCGCGCTCACCCGCACGGCGACCGTCGGCAGGCCGGAGGTGGCGAGATCGGGCACGCTGCCCTTCCGCGGCAGCACAATTGTCAGCGGCCCCGGCCAGAAAGTCGCGCTCAGCCGCGCGACCAGGGAGCGGTCCTCCTCGGAAACCACGCACACGCGGTCGAGCCAGTCGGCTGACGGGAGGTGGACGATCAGCGGATTGAAAAACGGGCGTTCCTTCGATTGAAAAATGCGGAGCAGCGCCTCCTTGTTCATCGCCGCGCCCGCGAGGCCATAGACGGTCTCGGTGGGCAGCGCGACGGAGAAGCCGGCGTTCAGCAGGAGGACTGCGGCCTCCACGGCTTCATCAAGTTGCCGCGCATCCGTGGTCGGTGCGATCTGCGTGTTCATCGGCGGTGCAAAAGTGCGGCGCGGGCGGCGCGGACGATGTCAGCCGCCTCGTCAACATCGCGGCCAAAGGCGACGAGGTGCCCCATTTTTCTCCCCGGTTTTGGCTGCGCCTTGCCGTAGAGATGCAGCTTCACGGCTCCGTTTGCGAGGGCGGCGGCCCAGTCCGGCTCGCCGTTTGCCCAGGCGTCGCCGAGCAGGTTCGCCATTGCGGCGGGCTGGAGGGAGTCGGTCGAGCCGAGCGGCAGGCCGCACACGGCGCGCACCTGCTGCTCGAACTGCGAGGTCACGCTCGCGTCGAAGCTGAAGTGCCCGCTGTTGTGCGGACGTGGCGCGAGTTCGTTGATGAGGATCGCGCCGTCGTGCTGGAGGAACATCTCGACCGCGAGCACGCCCACGAGATCCAGCGCGCGGGCGGCTTGCGTCGCGATGTCGCGGGCGCGGCTGGCGACAGGCGCGGGGATGCGCGCCGGGCAGCAGGTGATGTCGAGGATGTGATTCGCGTGCTCGTTCTCGCACACCGGCCACGTGGTCATCGCGCCGTCCGCCCCGCGTGCGACCAGCACGGAGATTTCGCGCTCAAAAGCGATGAATTTTTCCAGCACCGCTGATGCGCCGTCGAAGGGCTTCCATGCCTCCGCGAGATCGTCGCCGGGGAGGAGCTTGCGCTGGCCCTTGCCGTCGTAGCCAAACGCCGCCGTCTTCAAGACGCCCGGCAGGCCGATGTCGCGCGCGGCGGCGGCAAGCTGCGCGGCGCTGGCGACTTCGCGGAATGGCGCGACCGGCAGACCGGCGGCGGCGAGGAAATTTTTCTCCCGGAGCCGGTGCTGGCAGATGTGCAGCACATTGCCCGAGGGGCGCACCAGGCAATGCTCCGCGGCCCACGCGACGGTCCGCGATGGCACGTTTTCAAACTCGAACGTGAGCACCGCCACACCCTTCGCAAATTCCCGCACCTTCGCCTCGTCGTCGTAGCCCGCGGTCACCTCGATGTCGGCGACCTGCCCGGTTGGCGTGTCGTAATCCGGGGAGAACGTCGCCACGCGGTATCCCATCCTCCGTGCGGCGATCGCGAACATCCGGCCAAGCTGGCCGCTTCCCATCACACCGAGAGTCGAGCCGGGGAGGATCGGTTGGCGGTCGCTCATGGCAGCTTCGCTCCCAGCACATCCGCCGTCTGCTTTTTGCGAAAAGCCACGAGCGCCCTGCGCACACGCGCATCGCCGAGCGCGAGGATGCCCGCGGCGAGGATGCCCGCGTTTTTCGCGCCGGCCTCGCCGATTGCCATCGTGCCCACGGGCACTCCGGCGGGCATCTGCGCGATGCTCAGCAGCGAATCCAGGCCGGTCAGCGCGCGGCTCTTCACGGGCACGCCGAGCACCGGCAGATGCGTGTTCGCCGCCACCATTCCCGGCAGGTGGGCCGCGCCGCCCGCGCCCGCGATGATCACCAGGATCCCCCGGCCCGCCGCGTTCTTCGCGAAGTCGGCGAGCAGATCCGGCGTGCGATGCGCGGACACGACGCGCGATTCGTGCGGGATGCGGAATTTTTCCAGCATCTCCACGGCATGCTTCATCGTGTCCCAGTCGGACTTGCTGCCCATGATCACGGCGACTTGCGCGGCGGATTTCATGCGGCGGATTGAAAAGAGCGGGCGCGCAGGTGTCGAGCCGCTACTCCACGAACTCCAGTTCCACCGGCTCCGGCAGGAACCCGAGCTGGTAGCCGCGATGGAGAAACTCCCGGATCGCGAGACGTCCCGAGTCGCCGTAGTCGAGTGTCCGCTCATTGACATACATGCCGATGAATTTGTCCGCGAGCGCGCGGTCGAGGCCGCGGCCGAGCGGGAGGGCGTGCTCGACTCCCGCCGCCCGGTGCTCCAGCCCGTAGCGGATGCTTTCGCGGAGGATTTTGTTGATCTCCGAGCGGTCGCGCGGCGCGATGTCCTTGCGGATCACGTTGCCGCCAAGCGGGAGAGGCAGGCCCGTCTCGGTGTGCCACCATGCGCCGAGATCGAGGACGAGGTCGAAGCCGTCGCGCTGATAGGTGAGCTGGCCCTCGTGGATGATGAGGCCCGCGTCCGCGTTCCCCTCGGCGAGGGAATCAAAGATGCGGTCAAACGGGACCACGGTGTGCATCGGCTCGGCGAGCATGAAGAGCTTCAGCGCGAGGAAGGCGCTCGTCATTTTCCCCGGCACCGCGATGCGCTGGTGCTCGAGCCATGCGCGGATCGCGCCGAAGTCCGCCAAGTCCGGCAGCGCCCGCCCGCGCCTGACGACGAGCATCGGCCCGTAGCCCTCGCCCATGCTCGCTCCGCAGGGAAGCAGGGCGTATTTGTCCAGCACGCTTGCGTAGGCGTGGATGCTGATGGCGGAGATGTGCAGTTCTCCGCGGGTGCATCGCTCGTTGAGAGTCTGGATGTCCTGGAGGATGTGCTCGAAGCGCCAGCGGCCCGTCGGAATTTTGTGCTCGGCGAGCGCGTAAAACATGAAAGCGTCATCCGGGTCCGGGCTGTGGCCGAGAGTGAGTGTCGTGGCTTCAGACATCCCGCAGGCATCGCGTTTTTTGAGGAAGAGGGGAAGCGAATCCATTGCCGGAAGCCCATCCAGCGGGCGAGGCGCGCGATTTTCCATGATCAACATTTCAAGTGGCGGAGGGCGCACCCCCCATTTACGATGCGCACAGACTCCACATCTCCCGATCGAACAATGAACCTTCACACCTCCATGAACATCATGCCGCCGACGCGGGATGCGTGGATAATTGGCCGAACTGCGGAGGGACCCGGCAAATGAGGTACTTTCCTCCGCTACGGATCGGGATTCCGCTGCTGCTGCTCTCATTCGGCGGGCTGGCAGGTGTCATCGCGTACATCTACGACCGGAAAGCTCAGGATGAGCTGATCGAACAGGAGACGGGAAGGTATGTGAAGTTCCTCGGGGAAAAGCTTGGCGGCATGATGTCGCACTTCATGGGGGTGGATCAGCCCGCGGGCGCGGAGCGCGAGGTGGCGCTGACCGGGGCCCGGCCCGGTGCCCGATACGTGACGATCCTCGATGCGGAGGATCGCGTGCTTTTTTCATCCCGCGAGGGCGAACGGCGGGTGCCGCTCGCCAGCTCCGTCGCGGCGGGCAGCGCCGGACTTGTGGAGCAGGTGCGCAAACGCGGGGAGGGGCTTGAGGAGGTGACTGCGGATCGCTCGCGGATCACTGGCGCCTACCCGTTTCCCATCACGAAACCCGGCGCGCCCCATGCGGGGGGATCGGGCGTCGCGGTGATCGAGATTGATCTTGCCGCGCGCAAGGCGGAGGTCGCCGCGGTGGATTTGCGCCGCACGCAGATCGAGGCGGCGGTGCTTCTCGGGCTCACGATTCTGTTTTCGATCATCTTCCACCGTACGCTCACCAATCGTGTGAACCGGCTTGTCCGCGCGACAGCCGCGCTCGCGAGGGGCGACATGGGCGCCACGGCCAGCCTGGAGGGAAAGGACGAACTGGCAGTGCTCTCGAAGGCGTTCGACTCGATGGCGGCACAGATCCGCGTGCGCGACGAGGAACTCGTGAAAAGCGAGCAGCGTTTCCGGCAGCTTGCCGAGAATGTGGACGAGATTTTCTGGCTCTACGATTTTCCGACCCGGCAGGTGCTGTTCGTGAATCCCGCCTTCGAGAAAATCTTCGGCATCCCCGGCTCCGTGCTGTCCGCCTCGAGCACCGCCTGGCAAAGTGCGATCCATCCCGAGGATCGGGATCGCGTGCTGAAGGCTTTCGCAGATGAACGCGAAGCGAAGAGGGAGACGGAATACCGGATCATCCGCCCGGATGGTGGCGTGCGGTGGCTGCGCGACCGGTCGTTCCCGATCCCGCATGCCGGCGGGCGGGCTGAACGGGTTGCCGGAATCGCGCAGGACATCACCGAGCGCAAGCACGCGGAGGAGGAGCGGGAGGCATTCGAGCGGAAGCTGCAGGAGACGCAGCGCCTTGAGAGTCTCGGCGTGCTCGCGGGCGGGATCGCGCATGATTTCAACAACCTGCTCACTGGCGTGCTGGGGAATGCCAGCCTCGCCAGGATGTCGCTTACCGAGGCGGACAAGTGCCAGAACTACCTGTCCGAAATCGAGGAGGTGGCGGTGCGCGCGGCGGATCTTTGCAAGCAGATGCTCGCGTATTCGGGCCGCGGCCGCTTCGAGGTGACGCTGCTCAATTTCAACGCGCTCATCCAGGAGACCACCCAACTGCTGAAACATTCCACCGCAAAGACTGCGACGCTCCGCTTCCATCTCGCCGACGATCTTCCGCCGATCGAGGGCGACGCGACGCAGCTCCGGCAGGTGGTGATGAATCTCGTCATCAATGCGAGCGAGGCCTTCGATGAAAATGGCGGGACGATCTCCCTCACGACCGGCCTCGTGCGCGTGGACAGTGACTACCTTCAGAGCATGGTGCTCGCGCAGAATTTCCCCGCGGGCGATTATGTGTTTCTCGACGTGGCGGACAACGGCTCCGGCATGAGCGCCGAGACGCAGGCGCGCATCTTCGAGCCATTTTACACGACGAAATTCACCGGGCGGGGGCTGGGACTGAGCGCGGTGCTCGGGATCGTGCGCGGGCACAGGGGCGCGATGAAGGTGTACAGCGAGCCCGGGAAGGGATCGCTCTTCAAGCTGCTCTTCCCGATCGCATCCGGGCAGGCCCGGAAGCATGCGGGGGACGTGCCTAAAGCCACGAAGTGGCGCGGATCGGGGACCATCCTCATCGTGGACGACGAGGAGCCGGTATGCATCGTGAGCGCGCGGATGATTGAGTCGTTCGGCTTTCAAGTGGACGTCGCGTGCGACGGGCTCGAGGCGGTCGAGCTTTTCAAAAAAATGGGTGGGAATTACCGCGCCGTGCTCATGGACCTCACGATGCCGAGGCTCGATGGCGAGGCTGCATCCCGCCGGCTCCATGCGCTGGATCCGAATGTGCGCCTGGTGCTGATGAGCGGATTCAACGAACAGGAGGCGACCCAGCGTTTCGCGGGGACGGGCCTCTCTGGTTTCCTGCAAAAGCCGTTCAAGCTCGATCAACTCGCAGCCAAGCTGTCATCCATCCTCGCCGAATCGTGAAGCCGCGGCCGCATTCCCACCGGCCCGCTGGTGGAAAAGTAAACGCCTCAATCCGGGCCTGCCCCACAACCATCCCGAAAAAGGATGGTTTCAATGCACGCCAGCCACTTGCCCTCATTGGGGGCACTGTGTATTCAGCAAACGCAAATGGAGGAATCCGCCAAAGATGAGAATATCGCGACGTGCCCGATTTGCGGCATGTCGGCTGATGTTACCAATGCGGAGCCTTACGCAAAAATCCTCTGCCCGGGCTGCGAGACATGGATGCGTGTGCGCCAGCATTTCGCGAACTACGAGATCACCGGGTTGCTCGGCGAAGGCGGGCAGGGATTGGTTTACCGGGGGGTGGACAACAAGCTGAAGCGCAACGTCGCGATCAAGCTGATGAAGCGCGAATACAGCGAGGATCCGATTTTCGTGAAACGGTTCGAGAGCGAGGCGCAGGTCACGGCGAGCCTCAACCATCCGAACATCGTGAAAATTTTCTCCTTCGGCGAAGACCGCGGGTTGCTCTATCTGGCGATGGAGGTGGTGGATCACGGCAGCCTCGATGCCCTGATGGCGCAAATCACCAAGGTGCCGGAGGATCGCGTGCTGGAGGTCGGCATCCAGATCGCCAACGGGCTCCAGGCCGGACTCGAAAAGGGCCTCATCCACCGCGACATCAAGCCCGGCAACATCCTGTTTGCCGATGAGCACACGGCGAAGATCGTGGACTTCGGCCTCGCGGTTCTCGTCGAGAAACAGAGCGAGGAGGAGGGCGAGGTGTGGGCCACGCCGTATTACGTCTCGCCGGAGAAGCTGGATGGCAAAGCGGAGGATTTCCGGAGCGACATGTACTCGCTTGCGGCGACGCTGTTTCACGCCATCGCCGGGCGGCCGCCGTTCATCGCCGAGACAAATTCGATTGCGGAGCTGAAGAAGATCAAGAGCAAGCCCGTGCATCTCGCAAGCTTCGCGCGGAACGTCTCTGAACCGACGGCCCATGTGATAGACAAGGCGCTTGCAGCGCGGCCATCGGACCGATGGGCAAGCTACGCGGAATTCATCGGGAACCTCGAATATGCGCGCAATGAACTGCGCAAGGGCGGGGGGAGAGTGCGCCAGCCCAGGGTGGTTGCCTCGGCCCCAGCGAGGAGGCATGGAGGCGGCTTCCTGAAGTTTCTGCTGGTCGCGGCCATTGCAGCGGGAGCGATGTATTTCTACAACACACGAAACCGCGACCAGTCGGGGAAAAACAACACGAAGAATTCACAGTCCACCAACTCCAAGGGCACGATGGAGGAGGCGGAGGGTCTCTATAACGCAGCCCGGAAAAAGCTGATCAACGGGGAACTTCGCGAGGCTGCGGCGGCGTTCCGTGAACTCTATGCCGACGGCATGCTTCCCGAGCCGCGCCACAGTTGGAGTGCGGTGCATGAAGGGCTGACAGAACTGCTCGACGGGCATCCGACCCCCGCCCGGCGCGCATTCCGGGACATGTCGCAAAAGCTCTCTCCAAACGCCATCGGCATGGATCAGAAGCTGGTTTCCTTCCTTCGCCGCATCGGGAAGCTGGCCAGCGGCGAGGAGTCCGTCGCACCCTCCGAGGGTGCGAGATTTGACAGCACGAGCTACGAGGCCATCGGCCTGCTGATTCTCGGACTCAAGAACTGGGAAAATGGCGCATTCGCCGATGGCTCCACCCTCTTGCGGGAATTCCAGGCATCCAACCCCGCGGGCGACGGCGTGTGGGTCGGGGAGTACAAGCCGCTCGTCAAACGCTACCTCGAGGAATACGCGGCCTATCGGGTCTTCATGGATGACGTGAGGAACCTGGACGACGTGCCCAAGCTCGAGGCCGCACTGAAAGGTGTGGATGAGCTGAAGACGAAAATCAAAACCAGCCGCCTCCTCGCAGCAATCACCGAAAAAGTCAGGGAGATTGGGGCAAAAATGGCGGAGGCCAATTTCGCCGCCCGTGCGGAGGCCGCAAGGAAAGCAGCGATGCAGGTGGCCGCCGAGGAGCAACTGCTCACCGCCGCGAAGCTGCGCATGAAGACCCTTTGCGAAGCCTACCAGTTCGCTGAAGCAGCCAGGGTGATCACCGCTGTCCTTGTGAAGTCTGACCCGCATGTGAAGGATCGCGACCTCCTCAAACGCCGCATCGAGTGGCTGGCGCAATTCAAGGACCAGCTCATCAGGGACCTCGAAACCGGTTACGCTGGCCCGCTCCAGCGCAAGAATGGCCAGCCTGTCAGTGGCGGGGTGATTCGCGCGACGGATGGCTACCTCAGAATCCGTGTAGGGATCAGCACTACAATGATCGGTTGGAACGATCTCACTCCTCAAAGCGTGCTCGCGATGGCACGCGCATTCATCCGTCCCGGCATCACGCCCGAAGCAGCGGCGGAACGCAAATGGACCGCCGGCGTTTTCGCGATCTTCGCAGGGCTCCCTGCCGACAGCGAGGCGCTCATGGCCGAAGCCGCCCTCTTTAACGACAACTACCGCCTGCAGAAGACTCATTACTTCAGCCCACCCGCTCCGGAGCCCGCGCCTGCGCCTCAGCCGGATCCAAGGCTGAAGCGCACGCCCGGCATACCCACCCCGGAGGCCACGCCTGCGCCCCAGCCTGAAACGAAGCCAAAGCGCCCTGACGCCCTGGGGGACATCCTCGAGTCCTTAAAAGACGAACTGCTGAACCCCAGCCGCAAGTAAGCGTCGGCTCGGTGATCAATTTCTTGCGTCGTCCGGCGCAATGACTGCGGCCGTCACCTGATCTCCACGGCCACATTCCGCGTGACCATCTTGCTGATGCGCGCGATGTCCCAGTTCGCAGTCCGCATGCAGCCGTGGCTCGCCCAGTTGCCGATGCTGTAGGGGTTGTTCGTCCCGTGGATGCCGATGCCCGCCTTGCTCAAGCCGATCCATGCCACGCCCACGGGGTTGTTTGGGCCCGCGGGCAGCATGTGGAAGACATCCGTCCTCACCCCGCGCTCGAGCACGCCCTTGTCCCAGCGGAAAGTGGGCATCGAAGCTACGCCGACGACACGCCATTTCCCCGGCGGAGTCGGATGCGCCGGCGAGCCCGGAGCGATCGGCGCGCTGGCGATCAGCTTCTCACCATCGTAAACCTCGAGAATCGTGCGCCGGCGGTCCACCACGATGCGGCGGGCCGCAAACTCCGGCCTTTCCGGATAATTCCCTGTCTCCGGCGCATCCTCGATTTTGAACGGCTCGACATTGGGCACGCGCACCTCGTCGCCCGTCTTCAGCGTGCTGAATTTCACCTTCGCATTCAGGCGCTGGAGAAACTCGATCGAGCAGTGATACCGCTCCGCGAGAAACTCCGTGTAGCTGCTGTAAGGCAGCCTTTTTTTCTTCGCCTGCTCGCTCGGCTTCGTCGGGAGTTCACCCACGAACCTCAGCTCGTACTCCGCGATCTTGTGAAACGTGTAAACCGGGTGGATCGTGTGCAACGGGACACTTTCATCGAGCACACCCGTCTCCGGAAAACCGTTCGCACGCTGCCATCGCTTCAGCGCCTCGCTGACAAAACGCCCGGGGTTCCCATCAATCATCCCCGGCGAAAAAAGCTTCTGATCGAGAAAAATCTGGAGCTGCGCAGTGAGTTCCCGCTGCGTGACGAGAATCGCGCGAGGCACCTCCGGCTCCTCCGGCGCGGGCGCGGGCGGCTCGGAGCCAGCGCGGGCAGCGCAAAGCAGGAGTGTGAAAAATGGAATGGCCCAGCGGAACGTCGGTGGCATCACGCCACATTACGTACGCAGCCGCGTGCTGGAAACAAGCCCCGCCATGCCATGGAAGGCGACAGCCTCGCGCTTCGCGCCAGCGGAGAGTTGTGCCGCCTTGCACGCGGCGTGTGCTTTTCCCTACCGTCCCCGGACATGCTTTCCATCGCCATCCCGATTTACAATGAAGCCGGCAGCATCGGCGCGCTCTGCGAACGGGTGCGCGAGGCGATGGAAAAGCAGCCGCGCCCATGGGAACTCATCCTCGTGAACGACGGCAGCAGCGATGGCTCCGACAAGCTCCTCGACGAAATCGCCGCGAAGGACCCGCGCGTGAAGGTCGTCCATTTCCGCCGCAATTTCGGCCAGACCGCCGCGATGATGGCCGGGTTCGATTTCGCCACCGGCGAGATCATCATCCCGATGGATGGCGACCTGCAAAACGATCCCGCCGACATCCCGCTGCTGCTCGCGAAACTCGACGAGGGCTTCGACGTCGTGAGCGGCTGGCGGAAGGACCGGCAGGACAACGCGCTCAAGCGCAATGCCCCAAGCATCATGGCCAATCGGCTCATCTCGTGGGTGAGCGGCGTGCGGCTGCATGATTTTGGCTGCTCGCTGAAGGCGTACCGCCGCGAGGTGATCGAGGGCGTGCGCCTTTACGGCGAGATGCACCGCTTCCTCCCCATCTACGCGAAATGGCACGGCGCGAAGATCACCGAGGTCGTCGTGCAGCACTACGCCCGCGCGCACGGCGAAAGCAAATACGGCCTCGAGCGCGTGCTGAAAGTGCTCGCCGACCTCATCACCGTGAAGTTCCTCGACCGCTTCCAGCAAAAGCCGATGTATCTCTTCGGCGGCGCTGGGCTGCTCATGTTCAGCATCAGCTTTTTCTCCGGCGGGCTGGCGGTGTTCTTCAAGTTTCTGTGGTCGCCCTCGAAGCCCTTCATCTCCACGCCGCTCCCCGTCATCGCGCTCATCGCGGGCGCGGCGGGCATGCTCTGCATTCTCATGGGCCTGCTGGCGGAAATGGTCGTCCGCACTTTCTACGAGAGCCAGGGCAAGCGCGTGTATATGGTCCGCGCGACGCGGAATGTGGAAGAGGGGAAGTGAACGCTCGCTCCCCGGCTTCGTTCCTCATGAGAAGAGGGAACAGATTGCTGTGTGTGACTCGGGTGAAAATGCTCATCGCCTCGGCTTGGGGACATCGCTCTTCGGGACGGAAAGGCGAGGCGTTTCTCTGTTCGCTGACGGTTTCGCCGGAGCGGCTCTGTCAATTCTTGCTGCCTGATCCCCAGTTTCCCCGACGTGAAATCGCCCGCCGCTGGTATCCACCACCAGTCGTCTGGCAAAGTCGGGCGGCAGCAATTTAGCAACGCTTTCACGCTCACCCAGAGGGTGAATTCCAGACGCACCATTCTCGTCTCGCATCCCTCAATTCTGCCACTACTGGCAACGCTTTTACATCCTTCAAACTGCTTTTTTCAGGTTCAATGTTTGTCCGATGTAGTCCCAAGCCGCTCGGGAGTATTTCCAGTTCTGGAGCGAATCGAACGCGGCGAATTGATACGCCAGCACGATAAACCAGAACACGGCTTGGAAACTCCCCTTGGAGCATTTGTGGCGCAACTGGCGCTGGGCAAGGAACGCGCCCGGCCAGCCGCCAAGCAATTCGGTGGCATGAAGCCAGGCCTCGGAGATGCGCCATTCCTTCGCCCGCGCCCGCTGCTTGTCCATCGCGTAGCTGCCGTAACTGACAGCCGCCATGACCAGCGCATAGCCACCAGCCCAGAGCCAATCCACATTGCACCGGAAGAGCGCCAGGACGGGCAACACCAGCAACCCGACAAGGACCACCATCGCCAGCGCGGTGATGCGTCCGCCATCGTTCACATGCACGGCTTCCTTGGCACAGGTGCGGCCTTGGGCATCTGCGCCAACTTTGAAGCGGATGACATCGCCCACGGCGGGCCGCTTGTGGCGTTCGGCGAACTCGCGGCGATGCAGGAAGACCCTGCCCTTGCCCACTTGAAGAAAACCGTAGCCCTTCTGGTCGTCCCACTCGACGATCTTCGCGCTGCGGGTGGATTCGAGGGTGATGGGCATGGCCTGCCTGACTTAACGTGCCGGGGTCATGTTTGCTAGGAATTTGCTTTCGCGCCCGCCGCACCGGAAACGGTCAGAACGAGGACGGGCACCGGGAAGGAAAAATGGGGTCAGAATTGAGGACGGCTCGGAGCACAGTGAGCGGTTTTTTTCATTTCCTCCGTGCTTTGTCCCGCCGGAATTGCCGGTTTACGTTTGGCGCGCTGGGCGTGGACGGTGGCGCCGGCGTTTTGCGTCGCTGGGCGGGGTGCATGGCGCGGCGGAAAGGGTTTGTTTTTCCACCCTCTTGCGCACAAAGCAGGGCGTCCAATGTCTGAACCGACCACCACTGCGAAACCATCATGTGCGGCATAGCCGGCTTCGTCGGGCGCGGGGACCTCGACACGCTGCGGCGCATGACCGATGCGATCCGGCATCGCGGGCCGGATGCGGAGGGGCACTGGCGCGACGAGGCGGCGGGCGTGCATCTCGGACACCGGCGGCTGAGCATCGTTGACCTCGGCGGCGGCGCGCAGCCGATGTGGTGTGCTTGTGCCAAATGCGGCGGAGAGGGCGCGGTGGGTATCACTTTCAACGGCGAGATCTACAACCACGCGGAACTGCGCGCGGAGCTGAAGGAACTCGGCCACGAGTTCCGCACCGACCACAGCGACACGGAAGTGCTGCTCCACGCGTATCGCGAATGGGGCGACGCATTCGTGGAGCGGCTGAACGGGATGTGGGCCTTCGTCATCCACGACCGCGGGCGGCGGCGGCTCTTCGGCTCGCGCGACCGGTTTGGGAAAAAGCCGATGTACTGGTTTCACGAACGTGGCACCTTCGCGTGGGCGAGCGAGCTGCCTGCGCTGCGTGAGCACCCTGACTGCCCGCGCAGCCTCGATGCGCTCTCGCTGAGAAAATACTTCGCCTACTGCTACATCCCCGCGCCCCGCAGCATCTACGAGCGCGTGTGGAAGCTGCCGGGCGGGCACTCCTTTTCCTACGACATTCCGGCAGCGGCAGAGATCGCGGGTAGGGTGGGCGTCCCGCCCGCCGATTCCCGCGTCTCGCGGGAATCATCGCAGGCCCCGGAGGGGCCACGCGGGACGCCCACCCTGCCCGATGCACACGGCCCGCACGTGTGGCGCTACTGGTCTTACGAACTCGAACCGGACCACTCACTCCGTGATGACGAATCGCTGCGGCAGAGACTCGCCACCACCCTCGAAGCCGCGACGAAGCGCCGCCTCATGTCCGACGTGCCGCTCGGCGTGTTTTTGAGCGGCGGCATTGATTCCAGCGCCATCGCCGCGTTCGCCGCGCGGCACGTCCCGGCAGGCGCGCTCAATACATTTTCCATCGGCTTCCAAGACCCGACGTTCGACGAATCCGCCCACGCACAGCTCGTCGCCGACACGCTCAATACGCGGCACCGGCACGACGTGCTCGACCTCGAAAAAAGCGCCGACCTTTTACCCGAACTCATCAGCCGCCTCGACGAACCGCTCGGCGACGGATCGCTGCTGCCGACGTATCTGCTCAGCCGGTTCACGCGCCAGCACGTCACCGTCGCGCTCGGCGGCGATGGCGGCGACGAGCTGTTTGCCGGCTACGATCCGTTCAAGGCTCTCCGCGCCGCCGACCGCTATACGCGCTTCATCCCCAAGCCGCTGCACACCGCCATCCGCATGCTCGCCGGACTGCTCCCCGTGTCGCACAAAAACATCAGCTTCGATTTCAAAGTGAAACGCTTCCTCCGCGGCGTGAGCCACCCCGCGCCGCTCTGGAACGCTGTGTGGATGGGCGCACTGGAGCCGAAGGAGGTCGCGGAGTTTGTCGGCGGCGACGTGAGCACCGAGGAGCTTTACAGCGAGACGATCGAGACGTGGGACCGCTGCAAGCAGCCGCATTTCGTGGACCGCGCGCTGCAATGGTGGACGCAGATCTACCTGCAGGACGGCATCCTCGCCAAAGTGGACCGCGCCTCCATGCTCTGCTCGCTCGAAGCGCGCTCGCCCTTCCTCGACATCGAAGTCGCCGACCTCGCCCGCCGCATCCCGTGGCAGCTCAAGCTGCGCAACGGCGAGACGAAATGGATCCTCAAGCAGGCCCTGCGCGGAGTGATCCCCGACTCGATCATTGATCGCCCGAAGAAAGGCTTCGGCATGCCCATCGGCCGCTGGCTGCGGGAGGGAAAGTTCTCCTTCGATCATGCGCAGACCTTCCCGCACCTCGATGTGGCCTTTGCCGAGCGCCAGCACGCCGCGCACATGAGCGGCGCCCGCGACGAGCGGCTTTTTCTCTGGAGCTACTGGCTGCTCGGCCAGTGGATGAAACGATGAGCACGCAGCAGAAAATCCGGGTGGAGCACTCGACCCGAGTGCTGCCTTCGGCGACCCGCCGAAGGCACTGGAGAAGAATCGGCTGTCTGGTTCCTCCCCGGTTGTCGGCCGTGTTGGAGCTGATGCCTCGCGCACAATCGAGTTTCCGGCGAGTCGCCGGAAACAGCACTCGGGTCGAGTGCTCCACCCGCACAAAGCGCCGCCCATGAAAATCCTCACCCTCTGCTACGAATACCCGCCCCTCGGCGGCGGCGGCGGGCGTGTGGCGCAGACGGTTGCGCGCCAGCTCGTCGTGCGCGGCCACGAAGTCCGTGTGCAGACCGCCGCGCTCGGCTGGCGCAGCGTGGAGGAGGACGACAAGGGTGTGCGCGTCTTCCGCACCGCGAGCGGGCGGGCTAAGGCGGACACCTGCCGCGTGCATGAGATGGGACTTTATTGCATGACGAGCTTCCTGCCGGCGCTGCGGTGCGTCCGGAAATGGAAGCCAGACGTGATCCACGCGCACTTCGCGGTCCCGACGGGTTTTCTCGCGTATGCGCTGCACAAGTTCACGCAAGTGCCGTATGTGCTCACCGCTCACCTCGGTGATGTGCCCGGCGGCGTGCCCGAGCAGACGAACACGCTTTTCCGCCTCGTGAATCCGATCGCGCGCCGCGTGTGGCGGGACGCTGCGGCATGCACAGCCGTGAGCACTTTCGTCAAAGAACTCGCCGAGCGCGCCTACAAGCGGCCCGTCGAGCGAATCCTGAATGGCATTGATCTCGTGGGAACATTGCCCGAGCCGCAGAGCGATCCGCATCGCCGCCACCTTGTCTTCGTCGGACGGCTCAGCGTGCAAAAGAATCCCGGTTTCCTCATTCCACTCCTCGCGGGGATGCAAAGCCTGCCGTGGGAACTCACGGTGGTCGGCGACGGCCCTTTGATGCCTGAACTGCGCGAGCTTGTGGCGAGGCATCACCTCGATGCCCGCGTCTGTTTCCGCGGATGGCTGGATGCGGAGGCCGTCACGCAAGTGCTTTCCGAGTCCGACATCCTCTTGATGCCCTCGCTGAGTGAAGGCCTGCCGGTCGCGGCGATCGAGGCTCTGCGGCACGGGCTTGCGATCGTAGCGAGTGATATTCCGGGCGTTCGCGATGTCGTGGATGATTCCGTGAATGGCTTCCGCGCCGCGGTGAATGACACGGCCGAGTGGGCTCGCAAACTCGGCGGGATGCTCGAAAACTGCGGCATGCTGTCCGCCATCAGGCGCGCAAGCCGGGAGAAGGTCCGCGCTTTCGACCTCACCTCTGTCGTCAGCCAGTATGACCGCGTGCTCCGCGATGCAGCGGGAGTGGACGCGGCGGCAAAGATCGCCTAATCAGTCCGCGCGATGTCCGCCTACGAGACACTCCAGAACGCCCTCCGCGCAAATCCACGCAAGTGGCTGGTCACCGGCTGCGCGGGATTCATCGGGTCGCACCTCGTCGAGAAGCTGCTGTCGCTCGGCCAGAAGGTCGTCGGGCTCGATAATTTCACCACCGGCACCCAGCGAAATCTCAACGACTGCTTCGATAAGGTCGGTCGCGAGGCGTGCAATAATTTTTCCCTGCTGCACGGCGATGTGACCGATCTCGTCACCTGCCGGGCGGCGTGTACGGGCGCGGACACAGTGCTGCACGAAGCCGGATTTATTTCCGTCCCGGCGAGCATTGATGACCCGCTTTTCTGCCACGAAACAAACGTCACCGGGACGTTGAACATGCTCCTCGCCTCGCGCGATGCGGGCGTGAAAAACTTCGTCTATGCGAGCAGCGCCGCGGTCTATGGGGACGACACGACGATGCCGCAGCGCGAGGACCGCATCGGCCGGCCTATGTCGCCCTACGGTGCGTCGAAACTGATGGACGAGCACTACGCGTGGCTCTTCGCGCATCACTTCCAGATGCGGTGCATCGGGCTGCGATATTTCAATGTCTTTGGCCCGCGCCAGAACCCGGCCGGCGGTTACGCGGCGGTCCTTCCGCTCTGGGTGTCCACCCTCATTGCCGGCGGCGAATGCGTGGTGAATGGTGACGGTGAACAGACGCGTGATTTCTGCCATGTGGCGAACGTCGTGCAGGCAAACCTGCTTGCAGGTTGCACCGCCGACCCGTCCACCGCGGGCGGGATTTTCAACGTCGCGCTCGGCGGCAGCACCACGCTGAACGCCCTGCATCGGATGATCTGCGGGAAGCTCAAGGAACTCGACGCCACGATCAGGGCGAGTCCCCCGCGCCATGGCCCGCCGCGACCCGGCGACATCCGGCATTCCTCGGCGGATATTTCAAAAATCCAGACCGCGCTCGGGTTCGACCCCGAAGTGAGCGTCGAAGCCGGTCTTGCCGAAACGGTGAAGTGGTATGCGCGCCGCTAACGTGGGGCAGGCTGCCAGCCTGCCAAGAAAACCGTCGCACGGCGAACCATGATCCGGATTCGTCACCAGCATCCGCGCGCCCAGCCCGACGCAAGCTGGCAGCTTGCGCCACAGGGCCCGCCATGTCCGATCTCTGCCACGCACTGAAACCCGACGCCCGCTAACGTGGGGCAGGCTGCCAGCCTGCCATGAGAACCGTCGCACGGCGAACCATGGTCCGGATTCGTCACCAGCATCCGTGCGCCCAGCCCGACGCAAGCTGGCAGCTTGCGCCACAGGGCCCGGCCCGGTGCAAGCTGGCAGCTTGCACCACAGCGCCCGGCTCCCTCAACATGCCCGCCATGTCCGATCTCTGGCACGCACTGAAACCCGACGCCCGCGAACAGCTCGCGCAGCGCAACTACTCGCAGAACTCGCCCGCCGAGCGCCTCGCGACCTCTGGTGTCGAAGCTCGCGAACTGATCGCAAAGCGTTCGGAACTCGAGGCCGCGTGGATCCCCGGCGTCGAGGTTTTCCCGCGCACCATCCATCCGCAGCGGCACCGCGGTGTCTTTGGCGAGCTCGCACGAATGGACGAGGGGCCGCTCCACGCCATCGGCATGCGCCCGCGGCAGTGGGCCACCGCGCGGATGTTCGCGGCGACGGCCAAGGGCTTTCACATCCACCCGCCGCACATCCCGGGTGGCACCGCGCCCGAGGCGTGGTTTCGCAGGCTGTTCATCGAGGAGCCGGGGAATTTTTCCCTGCGCCCGTACGACCGCGAGCAGTGGGATGCGATGTTCTTCGTGCAGGGAAATGTGGAAATGATCCTCGTGGATGAGCGCGCCGGGATGCCCCGTCGCGTGATGCGATTCATCATCGAGGGCGACGACCAGCGCGGGCCGAACAACACCGGCGTCGTCATCCCGGCCGGGGTCGCGCACGCGCTGCGCGCCGAGGGCTCGCGCGACGCGATCATGGTTTACGGCACCACCACGACGTTCCAGCCGGACTTTGAAGGCCGCATCGCCGCGGACATCGAGAGTGCGCCGCTGCCAGCGGAATGGCAGCGCTACCTGGGCTAGGACGAAAGCCTGCGCAGGTAATTGAAGGAAAAGAGGCCTGTCGCGTGGCCATCACCCCACGTGGGCTGGAGCGCGTAGCCGCCTACAAGCGCCCAGCCTCGAAGCTCGAAACTCGCGGGCGTGTGATGCACGTCGGGGCGCTCGATGTTCCCGAGCGCATCCGGCTCGCCGCAGCAGACGGCACAGGGGCATGAGCGGCGCAGGGTCTCAAACTGAAAGTAAGATTCCCTGCCGTCGCTCCACGCGATGGCGAGTTCGTTGCCGATCACGGCGATGTTCACAGGTGAGAGTCTTTCGGCCATGTCAGTCGTCGAAATTTTCCGCGGTTGGTTTCCATGTCCTGCCGCTGCGCGGGCCGAAGATCGCGGAGCCCACGCGCACGAGTGTCGCGCCCTCGGCGATCGCCGCGCCAAAGTCGCCGCTCATGCCCATCGAGAGCTGTGGAAGCGGGACGCCAAACTCGGCCTGGAGGCGGTCGCGACATTCGCGCAGCGCGGAAAAGAACGGGCGCGCCATCTCCTCGCGCGGCTGCGGCGGCGGGATGCACATCAGCCCGTCCACATTCAGACGGTCGAGCGCGAGCACGTCCTCCATCTGCCCGCGAAGCTGTTCCGGCGTGAAGCCGAACTTGGTTCCTTCCCCTGCGACATTCACCTCGAGAAGGATCCGGGGAAATGCGCCCGTCTCGCCCGCGACCCGGTCAATATCGCGCGCAAGCTCCAGCGAATCCACGCCGTGGAGCAGTTCGAACAACGGCAGAGCGTGGCGGATTTTGTTCTTTTGAAGGTGGCCGATGAAGTGCCATCGCGCGCGCCCCGGGACGAGCGGGATCTTCGCACGAGCCTCCTGCACACGGCTCTCGCCGAAAATGGCCTGCCCGCCGGCCAGGGCCTCGGCAACGGCCCCGGGCGGGTGTGTTTTCGACACGGCCACGAGCGTCACTTCGTCCGCCGGACGACCTGCCGCCGCCGCGGCCGCGGCGATCCGCGCGCGAACCGCGTCGAGGCGTTCGGAAATGGAAATTTCGGGTGTCATGCGTGTGCTGACGCAATTTCTTGCGCGCAAGTTTGCTGGCCAGCGATCTAAATCCCCGCTTTTTCTCCCACAGCAAACCGAATGTTCATCGAATCGCTCAAAGTCTTCCGTGACCTGGCCGAGACCGGCAGCTTTTCCAGGGCGGCCGAACTCAACCACATCAGCCAGAGTGCGGTGAGCCAGCAGGTCCGCAGCGTCGAGGCGCGCTTTGGCTGCGCGCTTCTCGAACGCACACGCCGTTCCGCGTCGCTGACACCGGAAGGCGTCGCCTTCCTCAAGGCGGCCACCGCGATCATCGAAATTTGGGAGACGTTCGGCGAAGCGGTCAGAACGCTGAAGAACGAGATTTCCGGTGGGCTTCGCATCGCGAGCATTTACAGCATCGGCCTCCACGAGCTGCCGCCTCTGCTGAGGAAATTGCGCGAAAAATTCCCGCTCATCGAGGCGAAGGTCGAGTACCGCAGATCGCCGCAGGTGTACGAGATGGTCGGGAGCGGTGAGGCGGATATCGGCCTTGTGGCGTATCCGGTGAAGCGCCCCGGCTTGATCGCGGAGGTCTTTGCCGAGGACGAACTCATCCTCATCTGCCATCCGAAACACCGGCTCGCATCGCGGGCTGGCGTCAGGCTGCAGGATTTGAAAGGCGAGCGATTCATCGCTTTCAGGCCCGATGCGCCCACGCGCAAGGTCATTGACCAGCAACTCCGCAGGGCCGGCCTCGGCGCGGTCCACGCGACCGAATTCGACAGCGTCGAGACCGTGAAGCGGGCCGTCGAAATCGAGAGCGGGGTATCCATCGTCCCTGCAAACACCGTTGCGGCGGAGGTGAGGAGCGGCCAACTCGCCGCGGTGCCAATCACTTCTCCGCGGATGACGCGTCCGCTCGGTTTCCTCGTCAGCCGCACGCACCCGCGCCCGCCGGGTCTGAGGGAGTTCATTGCCGCGCTGAAGGGGGACTGAAAGCAGTTCCCGCTTCTCACACGGCGTGATTCTGCTTCCCTCCGCACCATGTCAGAACCAGCACACATCGGCATCATCGGCGGCAGCGGGCTTTACCAGATCGAGGGTCTCACGGACGTGACGGAGCATCACGTGGAGACGCCATTCGGCGCGCCATCGGACGCGATCATCGGCGGCAGGCTGGCGGGCAGGCATGTTTTTTTCCTCCCCCGCCATGCGCGCGGGCACCGCATCCTGCCGCACGAGCTGCCGCATCGAGCGAACATCTGGGCGCTGCGCTCGCTGGGCGTGCGGTTTGTGATTTGCGTCACGGCTGTCGGCTCGCTTCAGGAAAAATACGCGCCGCGGCACATCGTGCTGCCGTCGCAATTTTTCGACCGCACGTCGCAGATTCACACGTTCTTCGGCGGAGGGATCGTGGCGCATGTTTCCTTTGCGGAGCCGGTTTCGGCGGGGCTGCAAAAGCTCATTCACGAAGAGGGCGCGGCGCTGGGCTGCACGATGCACGCAGGGGGGACTTACGTGAACATGGACGGGCCGCAGTTCAGCACGCGGGCGGAGAGCGAGACGAACCGGAAGCTGGGCTTCGACGTGATCGGCATGACGAACCTCGCCGAGGTGAAGCTCTGCCGCGAGGCGGAGATCGCCGTCGCAACTTTGGCGATGATCACCGACTACGATTGCTGGAAGGTGGAGGAGGAACCCGTGACCGCGGAGGCGGTGATCGCGCACCTCATGGCGAATGCGGAAGCGGCAAAAAAGATCATCGCCCGGGTGGTGCCGCGCATCCCTGCGAAGGCGGACTGGCCAGAGCACCGCGCGCTCGACTCCGCACTGGTCACCGACCGGAAGCTGTGGCCGGCCGGGACGGTGGAGAGGCTTGCGCCGATCCTCGCGAGATTCGCGTAGTTACTTTGCCACCGGGGCCGGGGCGGGATCGCGATCGAGTCCGGCGAGCCAGTCGGGTTTGTCCACGGGTTGTTTGACGATATTCGGCCCGGTGACGGTGGTGCGCCAGCCGTTGGGATATTTCGAGGCTTTCGGATAAGCGCCGCCGCTGGTGCGCTGGACGGCGCTGATCGAGTAGCCCTGCTCGACCTTTTTTACGCGGCCCTCGGCGATCCACTCGACCATCGGCTGGTTCTCGAAATCCCTGACGGTAATCCTGGTGTACTGCGTCTGGCAGCCGCTTAGAAATACGATGGCAAACAACGGAAGGTGCTTCACGGTGTGAAAAGTGGCAGGTCGGTTCATGTCGGACAAGGTGCGAAACGGAATTTAAGACCTCCCGGCGGGCGCGGCGTTCGGCGCCATGAAAAAAAAGGCGCCGGCCCGGGGGTTTCCCCGGACCGGCGCGAGACACACTCCCCGGTTTTGGCCGGAGATCACACGGCTTTTTCGCCGCGATCCTCGGTGCGGATGCGGATGGCCTCGTCCACCTGGCTGACGAATATTTTCCCGTCCCCGATCTTGCCGGTCTTGGCGGCCTTGACGATGGCGCTGCATGCTTTTTCCACGAGGTCGTCGGCGAGGACGGTCTCGATCTTGATCTTGGGCAGAAAGTCCACGGTGTATTCGCTTCCGCGATAGATTTCCGTGTGGCCTTTCTGGCGTCCGAAGCCTTTGACTTCGGTGACTGTCATGCCCTCGATGCCGAGTTCGGCGAGGGCGTCTTTTACTTCTTCGAGTTTGAAGGGTTTGATGATTGCTTCGATTTTTTTCATGGAGCTTTGTTGGTTTGGATTTTGAAGTGAGCGGCCCGGCCCACCCGGTCGGGCGACCGGGCCGCTTTCCCCCTGGCAGTTTTAGAGGACGTAGCCCTCCTCTTGATGGTCGGTGAGGTCGAGGCCGACGGTCTCTTCCTCGGGTGTCGGACGCAGGCCGACGACGACTTTCACGATAAGAGCGATGACGATGGTGCCGACGATGCTGAGAACCAGCGTGATGAGCACCGCCTTGAGCTGGACCCCGACGAGGCCGCCCTCGGTGACGAGCTTGGCGAGGCCGTTCTTCCCGGCGTAATCCGCGCCGATGAGATTGCTGTTCACACTCGCGTCCGCGAGGAAGCCCGTCATGATGGCACCCAGCGTTCCGCCGATGGCATGGACGCCGAAGGTGTCCAGCGCGTCGTCGTAACCGAATTTCGCTTTCAGGATCATTACGAACAGGTAGGGCACGACCGCGGCGAGAACGCCGATGATCATCGCACCGTTTGCAGTGACGAAGCCGCAGGCCGGGGTGATGACCACGAGGCCGGCGACGATGCCCGAGCACATGCCGAGGATGGACGCATGGCCCTTGAGCAGCTTCTCAATGAGACCCCACGTTGCGCCAGCGGTGGCCGCGGCGAGCGTGGTGGTCATGAAGGCTTGCGAGGCTACGCCGTCAGCAGCGAGTGCCGAGCCGGCATTGAAGCCGTACCAGCCGACCCACAGCATCCCGGTGCCGACCATGCACAGCACCATGCTGTGCGGGGACATCTTCTCTTTTCCGAAGCCCAGGCGTTTGCCGAGGATGATGCAGAGGATGAGCGCGCTCCAGCCGGAGGTCATGTGGACGACCGTGCCGCCCGCAAAGTCAATGGCGGGGATTTTCGCGTCAGCATTCCAGACGCCGTTCATCAGGCCCGTGCCGCCCCAGACCATGTGGGCCATGGGGAAATAGACCACAAACATCCAGATGGTGACGAAAAGGATGATGGCCGAGAATTTCATGCGCTCGGCGACGGCGCCGACGATGAGCGCCGGGGTGATGATGGCGAACATGAGCTGATACATCGAGAACACGCTCTGCGACGGCCACGCCGAGTAGGTGGTGTTCGGTGCGGCGGTGACGCCCTGGAGCATCACGTACTCAGTGCCGCCGAGGATGTATCCGAACAGGCCCTTCTCGCCTTCCGCCGGTGTGAAGTTGCCGCCGAATACGAGACTGTATCCCACCGCCCACCAGAGGACGGTGACAAGGCCCGCGATGCCGAGGCACTGCGCGCATACGGAGAGAACGTTCTTTTTCCGCACCAGACCGCCGTAGAAAAGGGCGAGGCCGGGCAGCGTCATGAAGAGCACCAGAGCGGTGCAGATCATCATGAAGCCATTGTGGCCGGGGCCGGGAACGTCCTTCAACGGCCCGGTCGGGGCCAGGTTGCTAAAATACTGCATGATGTCCGCCACCTTTTCATCGGTGGTGGGCTCTTTTTTCGCTTCGGCCTTGGGTTCCTCCTTCTTTTCCTCCGCGGGTGCGGCCGTTGCGGCCGGGGCTGGTGCCGACTGGGCCACGGCGTTGGTAGCTCCGAGCGAGCCGAACGCGATCACGATCGCGGCGGCCAGGCTGGAGATGGTCTTGGTCAATTTCATTCGAGTTGTTGGTTTGTGGGTTGTTGTCTTTTGCCATCCCTCACCGCCTGGCTGGTCATAAAGCGTCACTTGATTCGACGCTTCAACGATCACCCGGCTGGTCAGTCGGCGGCGCGCCCTTAGCAGCGACGATGCCACACTCCCTTCCGCATCCTTCCAACAGGGAAAAATTCCTGTTTTTCTCACATCACCAGCGGGGATTCCCATTCCGGCATGCGGCCCGTTTTTGTTCGCATGGCCAAAAAGCAACAGTTGCTGCCGGGCCTGAAATCCACCTTCCCTCAACACTCTCCGTGTCTGTAGAAACGGCCCCATGAAATCGCTCCTGCTCCTCGCCGCCAGCACGACAGCCGCACTTGCCGGTGCTCCGTTAAAAGAAGGCACGCCGCTGGTGAACGAGCAGCGCATCCGGCCGTTCGCGTTCGCGGAAGGCGCGTTCAGTTTCGATGCCGGCTACGACGGCGATGGCCACGGCTCGGCTTGGGAATGGCGCACGCGGGCGGGGCTGCTCATTGCGCTGCCCGATCTCCGGCTGCCGGGCCGGGATCTCGGGGCATGGCACCTTCGTTTGGGCGTGGACTGGCATCGCTTCGAGTTCAGCCACTCGGGCGGGCTGCCTTTGCCGGAAAGACTCCAGAGCGTGAGCGCGCTCATCGGGCTCGAACTCAATGTGGGCGACCAGATCGGTGCACTGTTTGAGGTGCGTCCCGGCGTGTATTTCGAGGACGATGCGGGCAGCGGCGCGTGGAATTTCCCAGTGCGCCTCGGCGTGGGCTATCGCGTGAATGACCGCTTCTCCCTCGCTGTGATGGGGCGCTACGACGGCTTCGCAAAACATCCCCTGCTCGGCGGCGTCGGTTTCGTTTGGAAAATCAGCGACACCGTCACCCTGAGCGCGATCGCGCCCGAGCCGCGCATCACATGGCAGGCGACGGACCGGCTTGCGCTCTGGGCGGGCGGCGAATTCGCCGGCGGCGCATACCGGACCGGGAAGCGCGGCGGCGCGCTGGTGGATTACACCGATTACCGCGCATACGTCGGCGCGACTTGGGATGCGGGTGCCTGGAAGATCGAGGCCGCCGCCGGCGCGAGCTTCGAGCGCGAGTGGGATTACCATCGCGAAGACCGGCGCTACCACACGGATGAGGCCGCGCCGTTTTTCAAACTGAGCGCCGGCACGAAGTGGTGACAGCCGTCCGGGTCGCGCTCAGTTCCCCTGGAGGAAGTTGTCGAGAATGTGGGGGTTCAGGCGCAGGTAAAAGTAGGTGGAGAGCACGCCGAGCATCACGATATTCGTCACGACTGCTGAAGCGGCGCGGGCTCCTCCGCGCTGCCACTTCCGGCGACGGCGCATTTCGTGGATGCCGGAGATTCCCACAAGGGCGCTGATCACATGGATGCCCCCTGCGCCGATATAAAAGAAATACGCGGAACGCGGTGAGATGCCGCCGCTCTGATGCAGGGCCATCGCTCCGGCGGCGATAAACAGCCCGAGAAACAGGAGCACTGCGGACAGGCCGCATTTGAAATTCGTGCTGCGGCGCCTGAGCGTCGCGAGGCTGATCATCAGGCCAACCAGCGGGCCCGTGAATGCGACGAGGAGGCCGAACCCGAACTGGAAGTAGTCTGATGCGGAGGCGAGGATCATGCGGCGTATGCTTCGATAAATGCGACTTCGAGGGCAAGAGTTTCGTTGACGTTGCGGTTGGAATTCACACGGAGCCCGGCGATCGCGTCGGCCCGGCGGAGGACTTCCGCGAGTGGCAGCCGCCGGGCGACCGCGGCGGTTTCCGCGGCAGATGCGGGATGGTCGAGGAACTGCCCGCCGTGCTGCTGGCGGAGGATGTCGGCCCACCATTGTTCGAGCGTCTCGATCAGCGCCGAGCGTTCGTTGCGATAGCGCGCCTCGGTGAGGGCCTTGTAGTATTCCTCGCGCGACTCGAACCACGCCCCGGTGGCATCCGTGGCCTGCTTGTAGAGCTTCACCTCGGCCTTCAGCGCAGCCTCGGTGTGGCCGGTGATCGCCTCCTTCGCCTCCGCGAGCAGCGCCTGGAACTCCCTCACCAGCGTGAGCGCCTGCGGAAGCGTCGGCAGAGCGATCGTGGAAAACGCGCGCAAACGGTCGAGCAGCCGGATTTGCAGCGGGCCCGGTTCGCGGCGGGCCACGGGCTTCAGCGTGACCTCAATGCAGCGCGAAACCACGGTCTCCAGCAATTGATCGGGGTTGGAGGTGACGAGCAGCAGGTGCGACCCCGGCGGCGGCTCCTCCAGTGTCTTCAAGAATGCGTTTGCTGCCTGCTCCTGCAGCCGGTCGGCGTCGAAAATCACCGCGACTTTCCTTCCACCCGCGCTCGAGCACATCTGCAACTGCCGCTCCATGTCACGCATCTGCTCCACCACGATCCGGCGCGACTTCGACTCCGGCTCGGCGGTGTGGACATCGGGGTGGCTGAGCGGCTTCTCGCGCCGGCCAACGATCAGGCCGGTGAGGCGGAGGGCGAGTTCCCGCGTGCCGCTGCCCTCCGGCCCAGTGATGAGATACGCATGCGCGAGGCGGTTGTTCGCGTGCGATGCGGCAAGGAGTGAAAATGCTTCGTCGGCGGTGAATGCCACAGCGGTCTAGTTGCGGAAAGCACCGCGTGCTGCCAAGGCGAAAATGCCCGTCAATCCGTCACCACGGTGGGCTCGTCATCCTTCCTCGGCAGCGGAAGGTCATCGGGCACGCGCTTCGGCTCCCGCCCGGTGCGGACGACGCGCGTCTGGTTGCGCCGCGATTCGATCACGAAGGTGTTGTTCTCGCCAAAGCGCGACCAGGGCCCGGAGGGAATGTCGCGGAACTCGACGAACTTCCAGTCCACCACATCGAGGCTGCCAAGGCCGAGGTAATCCCGGATCGCCGGTGACACATCGAGCGCCGCCCCCTTGTTGAGGTTCGGCAACGGGCGCGCATTTCCAAAGACATACTGCCAGTGATCCGTGCGGAACGGGCCGCAATCCGACCATTGCCCGTAGCAGATGCGGTTGCCCTTGCGGATGGCGATCCATCGGTCACGCAGCACGGTCTGACCGTCGCGCTCGAAGACCTGCCGGAACCACGGGATCACCGTCCGCGCCTCCGGCTTGTGGCTGCCGGTCGTAACGTCGTTGTAGGGGAGCGCAAAATAGAACGGGTTTTGTTGCGGGAGGAACTTCCCCGGAATCGTGCCGCCCTCGGGAAGCCTGCGCCGGCTGGCCGGATCCGGGTTGTCATAGCCCCCGAAGTTCAGGTGCCAGTCCCTGTCCCACGAGCTGGAGAAATTGTGGACGGGATTGTTCTGCGAGGCGGATTCACCGACCCAGAAGATCGTGGTGACGATGTTCAGCTTCCACGGATAAAGCCCGCGCACACCGGCCCTGGTGGACTCCGTCGGGACGATGACCTTCGGCTCCAGTTCGAGCAGCGAATTCTCCCGCAGCTTCATCGCATATTTCGCAAAATCCGCGCTGCTCTGAAACGGCGGCTGCGCCCAGCCCGGAACCGCCATGACGGCGGCGAGGATGGTGGAAGCGTGGAAAATGTTCATCTGTCGGGTCAGCCAGAATATTGGGCCACATCGGGCAGGCAAGCCGTTTCCCGGCGGGCCGTGGCGCAAGCTGCCAGCTTGCGAGTGTGGTCTGGAAACGATGTGTGGCCGTGGCGCAAGCTGCCAGCTTGCGAGCTGTGGATCTGGAAACGATGCGTGGCCGTGGCGCAAGCTGCCAGCTTGCGAGTGTGGATCTGGAAACAATTTCTACTGCCGCTCGCCCCTTTGCGATTCCGTACGTCGTGCCCGCTTGTCAGATCGGTTCAGCAAGCTGGCAGCTTGCTCCACATTGGCGCCTTCGCACCCTGGAGCGGCGAAAAATCCACGGTCAGCGCCGCGCGCTGCTTCTCATTCAGCTCATGCCCCTTGATGTAACACTGCGTCGTCCACTTCTCACGGCCCTTCATTTTCACCGCGAAATGCACGTGCGGTGTGCGTCCGGGATACGGCACGGGCTTGATCGTGCGGAAAAGATACCCGCCATCCGAGCCGGTGACAAAACGCGCGCGAAAACGCGGGGAATTCACTGCTTCGCGCAGCAAAGCGGCTGGCTTGACGCACTTCCGGCACGCGGACAGTCTCCCGCCCCTTTCAACGAAAACGCATGCGGGAAAACCTCGTCCAAATCCTCGCCGACACGCTTGGCTGCCGCCCGGAAGACCTCGGCGATGCGCCATCCATGGACACCATCCCGGCGTGGGATTCCGTCGCACACCTGAATGTCGTCGTCTCCGTGGAGCAGCAGTACGGCGTCCGGCTCACCATCGAGGAGATCACCGGCGCGCGGAGCGTGGAAAAAATCGGGGAAATTCTCCGCGCACACGGGAAGTAGTCGCAGGTGCTCTTTCACTCTCCAGAATTCCTCTTCGGCTTTCTCCCCGTCGCCCTTGCGGGCTTTTTCCTTTTTGCGCGGATGGGCGCCCGCGCGGCGCTCGCGTGGCTCGCGCTGGCGTCGTCCTTTTTCTACGGGTGGTGGAACCCGGTCTATCTGCCGCTCCTGCTCGGCTCGTTGTGCGCGAATTTCTGCCTCGGCCGCCGCATCGCCGCGGCGGAGTCGCCCACGCACGCGGGCCGGTGGCTCGCCGCCGGAGTCACGCTGAATCTGCTGCTGCTCGGCATTTTCAAGTACCTCGGCTTTTTCATCCGTACAGCGAATGACTGGACGGGCGCGCGTTTTCCCGTGCCGGAAATCGTGCTGCCGCTCGGCATCTCGTTCTACACCTTCACGCAAATCGCCTACCTCGTGGACACGCGCAATGGCCGCGGCACCCGCACCGGGCCGCTTGGCTACGGGCTGTTCATCATTTTTTTCCCACACTGCATCGCGGGGCCGATCGTCCATCACCACCAGCTCATCCCGCAATTCGATCGTCGCGAGATGTTCCGGTTCTGCGCGGGGGCGTTCTCGGTCGGGCTTACGCTGTTCGTGATCGGCCTCGCCAAGAAGGTGATCCTCGCAGACACCATCGCGCGTTTTGCACGGCCTGTCTTCGCGGATGCGGCGGCCGGCGGCATCCCGGGATTTTTTGAGGCATGGACCGGCGCGCTCAGCTACACGCTTCAGCTCTATTTCGATTTCAGCGGCTACTCGGACATGGCCCTGGGGCTTGCCCGGATGTTCAACGTGAAGTTCCCCGTGAACTTCAACGCACCATACAAGGCGACGAGCATCATCGAGTTCTGGCGGCGGTGGCACATGACTCTTTCCGCCTTTCTCCGGAATTACCTCTATATTCCGCTCGGTGGCTCACGCTGCGGCAGCGTGCGTCACTACTCGAACCTCTTTCTCACGATGCTCCTCGGCGGGCTCTGGCACGGCGCGGGGTGGACTTTTGTGGTTTGGGGCGCATGGCACGGCGCCTGTCTTTGCGCGAACAACCTTTTCCGCGCGATGCGTGGAGCGGGCGGGGATCACACCGCCTCCCCGGCCTGGGCCCGGCTCGCAGGCGGCGCACTGACGTTCCTTTGCGTCGTCATCGGATGGGTGTTTTTCAAAGCCGCCAGCCTCCACGCTGCAATGTGCATGCTGCGCGGCATGTTCTCCGTGCCCACGCTTCCGGATGCCGGCCTTTCCGCGATGGCGTCCCCGTTTGCATGGATCGCCGCCCTTCTCGCGATCGTGTGGTTCGCGCCCACGTCCCAATCCTTCCTCGCACAGCACGGGCCGGCCCTGCACGACGTTCCCGGGAGCCGCCTGAAGTGGCACGCAAGCGCACCGTGGGCCCTTGCCATCGCCCTCCTGTTCACCGTTGCGATCCTGCACCTCTCGCAAATCTCCGAGTTCATCTACTTCCAGTTTTGAATCCGTTCGCACGCTACCTTCGACTTTTTGCTGTTGCCGTGATCCTCGCGGCGGCCTGCATCGCGATCGTCAACTGGCGCACCGACCCGCTCCAGCACTACCGCCCCGCCGGATACGCGCCGCTCCTCGTCGAGCAAAGCCGCTTCCGCAACCCCGGCCTCGCACGCCACTGCACCGCGCCCGTCGTCATCGCCGGCACCAGTGTCTCGGCCTACATCGAGGAACGCGATGTCGCCGCCATGTTTGAAGCGGACACACTGAACCTCGGCATGGACGGCGCCAGCGCGCACGAGCAGCACCTCCTTCTGCGTCTCGCGCTCCGCACCGGGCGCGTTCGCAGGGTCATCTGGGACGCGAATTTTGAATACCTCCGCGGAAACCCCGAATGGGTCAGCGACTACGACGGCGCATTCCCCGCCTATCTTTACGACGACAGCCCGTGGAACGACCTGCACACGTATCTGCTGGGCATTGATACGTGCAAAAACACCGCCCGCATCCTCGCCGGGCGTTACCCGCGCCGCAAACCCTCCGACTTCCACAAGCTCGACCCGTCCCGCCGGTTCGGCACAACGGCGATCGCGCGACAAATGGAGCGCCGCCTCGCAAACCCCGGTGCCTTCCGCAGGCTCATCCCCGAGTTCACCGGCGACCAGCTCGTTGCAAGCTTCCGGCACAACCACCTCGCGCTCATCCGTGAGTTTCCTGGAGTCCATTTCGACCTCTGGCTCCCGCCATTCGCCTCGCCGTACTTCGATTTCCTCCGCGCCGTCGCCCCCGAGCTCATCCCGGAATTCCTCGCCTTCCGCCGCGCGATCCGCGCAGAGCTCTCCGGCCTGCCAAACGTGACATTGCACGACATCCAGGCCGACACCGCCATCGTCACCGGCCTCGACCATTTCTCCGACCCGATCCACTTCGACCGCGAAACGAGCATCCGCATCCTCGAGATGATCCGAAACCGGACGCGCCCCTGCACTCCCGGGAGCCTCGAAGCATTCGAGGCGTGGCTGAACGTGGCGCAAGCTGCCAGCTTGCGGGAGCGCCCCCCGCAAGCAATCCGGTGATCCGAGAGCACGGCCCTGCCCGCGACGCCGTTGTTCGGATTCGGGCGGAGATCTGGCTTGCCACGCCCCCCTCGCAAGCCAGCGGCTTGCGCCACGGAGCGGCTACGCTTTCTCCGCCGCCTCGATGCGCGGGAAAAGCGGGATGGGTTTGCCGAGTTGGTGGCCGTCGGGCAGGCCGCCCCACTTGGCGGCTTCGAGCGTCATCGGGCCGGTCCAATTGAGCTGTGCGAAAATCCCCGCCGCCGCCTTCGGCAGAACCGGCGAGATGAGGATTGCGATGATGCGGAGGGATTCGGCGAGGGTGTGCAAAACGGTGTCCAGAGTTTGAGCGTCGCTCGCTTGCTTTGCCAACTTCCAAGGCGCAGTTCGATCCACAAGTGTGTTGCAACTCGTCGCTATATTGATCGTGAGGCCGAGAGCCGATTGGGTCGCGCAATCCTCAAACTCACGAGGAAAGCTGCCGATCGAGTTAATTACGACTGCAACGTGGTCTAAAATCGGCAGGAATTCTGGTCTTTCGAGTGTCTCACTCGGCGTGGAAGGCAGCTGTTCCTTTCGCATGAAAACGTCGAGATGCTTAGAAAACTCAATATCCGTCTTCAGAATACCCTCTCGATATTTCGCCGCCATGCTCAGCGTGCGGTTGAGCAGATTGCCGAGCGAGTTCGCGAGGTCCACGTTGTATTTCTGCACCAGCCGCTCCTCGCTGAAGTCCGCATCCCGCCCCGTGGCGATGTCGCTCATCAAATAGTAGCGCACCGCCTCCGCGCCGTATTTGTCGGCGAGGGCGTCGGGGTCCACGATGTTGCCGATGCTTTTGCTCATCTTCGCGCCGGCGATGTTCCACCAGCCGTGGACGAGCAGCGCGGGCATCTCGGCGTCGGAAAAGCCGAGGGCCTTGAGCATGATGGGCCAATAGACGCCGTGCGCGGGGATGAGGATGTCCTTGCCGATGACGTGGAGCGGCGGCCACCACGCGGCAAACTCCGTCTTTTCCCCCGCGCCGCGTTCGCGGAAGTGCGGGTCGTGGCCGGGGGCGTAGGTGATGTAGTTCACCAGCGCGTCGAACCACACGTAGGTGACGAAGCCCGCACCGAAGCTCTCCGGGAACGGGATGCCCCATTTCAGCCGCGAGGCGGGGCGCGAGATGCAGAGGTCGCCCTCGAGTTTTTTCACCGCGTTTCGCAGTTCCTCGGCGCGGAAGTCCGGGATGACGAGCGGGGCAGAACCGGAGAGCGGAGAGCGGAGAGCGGAGAGATGGTCTTCGCGGGCTTCGCCCGCCGCGCTGCTTTCCGCCTTCCGGTCTCCGCTTTCCGCTCTCGGATGCCTCGCGTCAATGAGGTCGAGCAGCCATTGCTTCGGGTCGAAGCCAAGGTCGTCGTGCGCGGTGAGGCGGAAGTAGAAGTTTTCCTCCTCGCGCTCCTCGACGGGCTGCCACTCGGGGCCGAATTCGCCGTCGGGGCCGCGCTCTTTGTCGGTGAGAAATTGCTCCTGCCGGACGCTGTAAAATCCGCGCTGTTTCTTTTTGTAGAGCCAGCGGGAGCGGTCGGTGCCGGGCACTTTGTCGTCCCAGAGCATCTGGAGATTCGCGCGGACGCATTCCTTGTGAACGGCGTCAGTCGTCGCTGCCCAGCCCGTGTATTCGACGCCGAGTTTCTTCCACAGCGCGACGAATTTCCCCGTGACGCCGTCCACGAATTCCTGCGGGGCGATGCCGGCTTTCTCCGCGCTCTGCTGCACCTTCTGCCCGTGCTGATCCACCCCGGTGAGGTAGAAGACCTCGTCGCCCTTGAGCCGGTGGTAGCGGGCGAGCACGTCGGCGAGCACCTTCTCGTAAGCGTGGCCGATGTGCGGCGCGCCGTTGGTGTAATCAATCGCGGTGGTGATGAAAAATTTCCCTGCCATGTGCGCGCACGATGCCTCAAAGCGCGGGCCCAATGCAATCGTGGTGCTGCCCTCTTGCAAGGAACCCCGCGCGCGCCTAGCGTCCCGGCCCTTTCATGAAAAGCAAACGAGTCACCTTGTACGATACGACCCTTCGCGATGGCACGCAGGGGACGGGCATTTCGTTCTCGGTGCCCGACAAGCTTCGCGTCGCCGAAAAGCTGGATGACTTCGGCGTGGATTACATCGAGGGCGGCTGGCCGGGCAGCAACCCGAAGGACGCGGCGTTTTTCGACGAGGCGGCGAAGCGCACGTGGAAGAATGCGAAGATCACAGCCTTCGGGATGACGCGCCGCGGCAAGCTGAAGGTGGACGCCGATCCGCAGGTGCAGATGCTCCTCGACGCGAAGACGCCGGCCGTCTGCGTGGTGGGGAAGACGTGGCCGTTGCACGTGACGGAGGTCTTCCAGGTCTCGCTCGAGGAGAACCTCGCGATGATCGCGGACACGGTGGCGTATTTGAAAAGCAAGGGCCGCGAGGTGCTTTACGACGCGGAGCATTTCTTCGACGCGTTCAAGGAGGCTCCCGACTACGCGCTCGCCACGATCAAGGCCGCGAGCGATGCCGGCGCCGACCTCGTGGTGCTCTGCGAAACGAATGGCGGGAATCTGCCGGACTTCATCGGTGAGGTGACGGCGAAGGCGGTCGCCCATCTCGGCAAGCCCGTGGGCATCCACACGCACAATGACGGCGGCGTGGGCGTGGCCAACGCGCTCGCGGCGGTGAAGGCGGGTGCCTGCCAGGTACAGGGCACGATCAATGGCTACGGCGAACGTGTCGGAAACTGCAACCTCGTCACCGTCGCCGCAAATCTCCAGCTCAAGCTCGGCATCCCCGTCGTCGAGGACCTCACGAAGCTGCGGGAGCTTTCGTATTTTGTCGCGGAACTCGCGAACGTGGCGCCGGACATCCGCGCACCATTCGTCGGCGAGGCGGCCTTCACGCACAAGGGCGGGCTGCACGTCCACGCGGTGCAAAAACTCGCGCGCACCTACGAGCACATTGATCCCGCGCTGGTGGGCAATTCGCGCATCATCACGATCTCCGACATGAGCGGACAGTCGAACGTCCTGATGAAAGCGGAGTCGCTCGGCTACTCGTTCGCAAAGGGCTCGCCGGAAGTGCAGGCGGTGCTCACCGAGGTGAAGCAGCGGGAGAGCGAGGGCTTCGAGTTCGAGGCGGCGGAGGGCTCGTTCGATCTGCTGCTCCGCCGGCACAGCGGGAAATACACGCCGCTTTTCGAACTGCTGGAATACCACTGCTCCTACCGCCACGCGGGCAGCGGCGCATGGGACAAGTGCGAGGCGACGGTGAAGCTGCACGTCGGTGGTCAGAAAAGTTACCAGGTCGCCGAGGGTGACGGCCCGGTGAATGCACTCGACGCCGCGCTGCGGAAATCACTCGCGCCCTTCTACCCTGGCATCGCGGAGATCCGGCTGGAGGACTACAAGGTCCGCATCATCAACACGCAGGCCGGCACCGCCGCGCGCACGCGCGTCCACATCACCAGCACCGACGGCCACAAATCGTGGGGCACGGTCGGCGTGAGCGACAACATCATCCAGGCGAGCTGGCTCGCACTGGTGGATAGCTTTGAATACCAGCTCGGCGCGCGCGCCGCGAAGTGAGCGCGCCGATTGCGGGCGGGCCGGGTGTGGCTAATATCCGGAGTCTCCGGCGGGTTGAACACCCGCCGCATCACGCAGTAACACCTATTTTGAAACACACACTGACCCGCTTCGCACTCCCGCTGCTCGCCGCCGTCGCCATCGCCGGCTGCGACAACAAGGGCGTGCGCGTGTACACCGCACCCAAGGATATTCCCTACGAGCCACCGGCGCCGCAACACGCGCCGCATCCCGATCATCCCGGGCATTCCGAACACGAGGAAGCCGCGGGCAAAGCCTGGCGGCCGGCGCTGAAGTACAAGCTGCCCGAAGGCTGGAAGGACCTCGGTCCGGACGCCGCAAACGTCGCGCGCTTCGCGGCGGGCGAAGTGTCGGTCGCGGTAACCGCGCTTGCATCCATGAAAGGGAATGAGGCGGGTCTCGTGAACATGTGGCGGCAGGTGCGCGGGCAGGATCCGCTCAGCGACGAGGAGGCAAAGAAGACGCTCACGGACGCGGACATCGGCGGCGCGACGGGCAAGATGTTCGAGTTTGCCGAGACCGGGGCCGCGAAAGGCCGGCGCTTCATCGTGGCGTTCGTCCATCGTCCCGAGGGGAGTTTGTTTTTCAAGATCCAGGGCGACAATGCAGGCGTGACGGCGCAGCGCGCGGCGTTCTTCGTGATGCTGAAAAGCGTGGAATTCACCGGCGGCAACGCCCCGGTGCCTGACGCCAAGCCGGAGCCCGAGGCGAAGATCAAGCTGCCGGCGGGCTGGACGCAGGTCGCGCCGGGCGCGATGCAGGTGGCAAAGTTCACCGTGCCGGAAAAGGACGGCGGCAAGGCGGACGTTGCCGTGAGCATCTTCCCGGGCGACACCGGCGGCAACGCGGCAAACATCAAACGCTGGCGCGGGCAGATCGGCCTGCCGGATGTGGATGACGCGACTGCGACGGCATCCGCGAAGCCGATCGAGGGCGCGCCGGAGGGCTCGGTGATCGTTGACCTCCAAAACAACGGCAAAGCCATCGTCGGCGCGATCATCCCGCGATCGGGGCAGTATATTTTCTTCAAGTTGATGGGCGATGCACCCGCAGTCACCGCGGCGCGCGAAGCGTTCGTATCGTTTGTAAAAGGAACACCATGACATTGGACACGCTCGGAGCCGCGTACATCCGCGGGGAATTGTTTGGCATCGCACAGTGGAAGCTCGGCGTGGGACTGATCCTTGCCGCGGTCGTCGTGCTCGGGCTTCTGCCAGGGCGGCGTGGCGTGAAAATTCTGACCTCGCTCCGGCTCACGATCTGGGTCCTCGGAATCTCGACCGCGCTCGTCTTCCTCGGCTCGCTCGCGCAAGTCCACGAGGGGCTCTGGAACGCTCAGGCCCGGTGGTTCAAGGAGTGGTTCATCGTCCGGGAAACCGGCGATGCATGGTGGGTGCCGCCGCTTTTCCCGGGCGGTCACCTGCTCGGCACCATCCTCCTGATCAACCTCCTCGCGGCCCACTGGAAGCGCTTTTCGGTGAGCTTTCAGAAAATCGGCATCCAGCTCACGCACCTCGGAATCATCATGCTGCTCGTGGGCCAGTTCCTCACCGATGAGCTGGCCGTGGAGAGCATGCTCAGCTTCCGCGAAGGCGAGACCAGGCAGTACTCCGAGCATCACCGCGACAGCGAACTCTACGTCATCGCCGACACGGACGGCGGCAGGGAGCGCGTGGTCGCAGCGCCGGGATCCGTGCTCGCGCAGAAAGGAACGGTGCAGCACGCGGAGCTGCCGTTTTCCGTGCGGATCGCGGATTACTCCGTGAACGGCGACGTGCTGGAGAAGAAGTCGCTCATCGAGACATTCACGCGGCTGAGCGGCGCGATGGGGATCATGGACACGAAGTACGGCAGCGGCGAGATCACCGCCCTCGCAGCGGAGGCCGGCGAGAGCGACGGGCGCGCCGGCGTGTGGCGCGAGGCGCTGCGCGCGGTCGGGCAGAAGGACGTGGCCGACATCCCGGCGGCTGCGGCGCGCGTCGCGGCAAACGCCCCGCTGGCGGAAAAGCTGCGCGCGGAATTGAAGCAGCGTTTCCGGTCGCAGATGCTCACGGCGAACAAACGGCAGGGCGCCGAATCCCAGTATGCGGCGGAAGCGATCGAGGCCGGGAGGACGATCGCAGCGGACTCGCTCCCATCCGTGGGTGACAAAGGCGCGGCGGAACGTTTCTTTGCCGTCCCCCGCCCCGAGCAAAAGGCGAATGACACGCGCAATCTGCCGTATGCGGTGGTGGAACTGGAGCAGGGCGGGACAAAACTCGGGACGTGGCTCCTTTCACCCACACTCCGGGAGCAGACGGCCGAGGTCGGCGGCAAGAGCTACCGCATCGGCATGCGCTTCGAGCGCTACTATCTGCCCTACACGATGAAGCTCATCAAGGCGACGCACGACGTCTATCAGGGCACCGACACGCCGAAGGATTACCGCAGCCGCGTGTTGATAGACAACACGGTCACGGGCGAGCGGCGCGAGACGGAGATCTACATGAACCAGCCGCTGCGGTACGAGGGGCTCACGTTTTTCCAATCGCAGATGGGCACCGACCAGCGAAACGTCGCGATCAAAACCAGCGGCCTCCAGGTCGTTCAAAACCCGAGCTGGCTGACGCCCTACGCGGGCTGTCTCGTGGTGGGCCTTGGAATGATGTGGCAGTTCCTCTGGCACCTGAGCCGGTTCTTTTCAAAGCGCATGAATCTCCCCGCCCCGGAGGTCGGCAACAGCCATCCCGCGCTGCCTGTCGCGGCGATCGTGTTCGTGCTGCCGGACCTGTGGATTCTCGTGAAAGGCATCCAGGACGGCAGCGGCATGGTCGTCGTCGCCGCGGCCTGCACGCTGTTCCTGCGGGCGCTGATCGGGTTTCAGCTCTGGCGCGGGCGCTACCTCGGCTTTGCGCTCGTTTTCCTTTGCATCACCACGATGCTCGTCGTTCCTTTCGCCATTAAATATCATGAACTCGGCGCGATGCTCTGGCCGCTCGTGATCGCACCCGTGGCGTCCATCGCGCTCATCCTCAACGCCCTCGCGGGGCGCAAAGACAACACCGCCACCACATGAAAAACTGGAAGCAATGGTCGCCCCTCGCAATCACCGTGCTCTTCGCGGCGTGGATCCTCTCCGCCTTCCGGCTTCCCGCGGAAAAGGACGTGCAGTCGCACGCCTTTGGCCGGATCCCGATGGTGGAAAAGGGCCGCCATCAGCCGCTGGACAGCTTCGCGCGGAATGCGCTGATGCAGATCCGCGAGAAGCAGACGGCGAACTACGAGCCGTGGAAGGGTTCCTTCGACAAGCCGAAGATCGTCGGCGCCACGGACTGGGCGCTCGAGGTGGCCTTCAAGCCCGAGCTTGGCGACACGCGTCCGATTTTCCGCATTGATAATCCCGACGTGAAGACGCTGCTCGGCCTCTCCTTTGAGGCGAGCGCGGAGAAGAAGACCGACGGAAAACATTACTCGTGGAACGACCTCCAGGGCCGCTACGGCGAGTTCAAGGCGGAGGCGCGCCGCGCATTCGGCGTGCTCACCGACAACCGCAACGCCTACGAGCGCGCTCTCACCGAGCTGTGGAATGCGACCGGCATTTACAAGCAGGTGCGCAATCTCTTCGGCCCCGCCGCGACGGGCGACCTCACGCAGGGACTTCGCGACTACCTCGCGAAAGTCCAGGCCGGCCGCGCCGCATTCAACGCGCAGATGGAAAACCAGCCTTTCGACGCGGCGGCGCTCGACTGGATCAACGACCAGCTCACCGCGCCGCTCATCGTCCCCGCGCACCGGCCCGAGCTGGGCGACAAGGACGAGTGGCTGCGCGCGATCCAGGAGACCATGATCGCCGAGCAGGGCGGCAAGCCGCACTTCTCGCTCACTTCATTCGCGGAGATGGCGGCGGGCTATCGAGCCGGGGACGCCGCGGCGCTGCGGAAGGCCAGCGAGAGCTACCTCGGCCTCCTCGCCGGGAATGACACATTTAAAAAGACGGTAGCGAAGTCCGTGCGGGAGCAGCGTTTCAACAACATCGAGCCATTCTACAAAGGCATGATCCTCTGCGTCGTCGCGTTTCTCTTCGCGCTGATGTTCTGGATCTCGCCGCGGCGCTTCGGCTGGGCGCGGCGGGCCGCGGTGTGGCTGATGGTGCTGACGTTCATCGTCCATCTCGGCGGGCAGATTTTCCGCATGGTGCAGGAGGGCCGGCCGCCGGTGACGAACCTTTATTCCTCCGCGATTTTCATCGGACTGATGGCGGTGCTCTTCGGACTGCTGCTTGAACGCGTGTTCCCGCACGGCATCGGCGTGATTGTCGCGGCCACCGTGGATTTCTGCGCCCTGCTCATCGCGCATCATCTCGCCCGCGGCGGCGACACGATGATCATGCTCCAGGCCGTGCTCGACACGAACTTCTGGCTCGCGACCCACGTAGTCACCGTCACGCTCGGCTACGCGGCGACCTACGTCGCGGGCTTCCTCGCGATCCTCTACGTCGTGCTCGGCACCTTCACGAGCCGGCTCGCAGAGCCGCTCGAATCGGAGGGCGGGAAAACAGACCGCCCGCTCGGGCAGGTGCTCACCACGATGACGTACGCGATCATTTGCTTCGCGGTGCTGTTCAGCTTCATCGGTACCGTGCTCGGCGGCATCTGGGCGGATCAAAGCTGGGGCCGCTTCTGGGGGTGGGACGTGAAGGAAAACGGCGCGCTGATGATCGTGCTCTGGAACGCCATCGTCCTGCACGCCCGCTGGGGCGGCATCGCCAAGGAGCGGGGCATCGCGTGCCTCGCCATTGCCGGCAACATCGTCACGAGCTGGTCGTGGTTTGGCGTCAACATGCTCGGCATCGGCCTGCACAGCTACGGCTTCATGGGCGCGGCTTTCGTCGCGCTCGTCTTGTTCTGCGCGTCACAGCTCGTCCTCATCGTGATGGGCCGCCTCGCGTGCAGGGCGGAAAGCGTCCCGCGTTCGCAGAAATCCGCGCCGCCCGCCGGGGCCAGCCCAGTCGCCGCTTGAGCAAGCCGCGCGCGGCTGGTACCACGCGCGCCATGTCCGATCCCATCGAAGTACCCGGCGACCCGCACGCGAGCCCGTTCAAGCTCGTCATTGACCCCGCCCTGCGCGAACGCCTGCGCAAGGCGCTCCTCGATTTGATCGAGAACCATGACCAGGAGCTGGAGAAGTGCGCCGCGGATGGCTTCCTCGAACTCGACAGCACCAAGGAATACGTGGAACTCTTCGCAAGGCACCTCCGCGACACGCTCGGGACAAAGGACGGCGTGGCGTATCTTCTCGCCGCATGCGGTTTCCCGGTGGCCGCCGACGATGTCGAACTCAACCGGCAGACACGGTGGAAAGTGCAGCGATAACCGCCGCTCGGCCCCGACGACGAAAGGAACGGCGGCCCTCCGCATGGCTCTGGATGCGCGTGACCAATGTTTTCTTCCGGCTCGCCGGGAATCCCGTCGAGGCGATCGTGAGCACGGATGCCTGGCGGCGATGGGAGGTGGAAAGTTTCCGCCTGCTCCATGCGCCGGATTATTCGGCGGCCCCCGGCCCCGATGGCACTCCCCTCCTCGACACCCTGCCCGGCGAATCACTCGCGCCCCTCCTCGACGCCGGGACTCTCTCGCCGGAGATGCTCGCAAGCGCCGGGCGCGAGTTGCGGCGGGCGCATGGCCTTCACTCGGATTATTTCGGCGGCGCGTGGAGCCACGGCGATCCGCACACAGGCAACTTCGTCTTCGATCCCGCGACCGCGCGCGCACGGCTCATTGATTTTGAAATGCGCCACCTTCGCACGCTCGCCGCGGATCAGCGGCACGCGGATGATCTTCTGGTGCTGTTGCAGGATGTCTGCGGGCGGTGTGCCGCCGATGCATGGCGCCCGCTCGCGCGCGCATTCCTGCAGGGCTACGGACGCGACGAAATCGCGGCGCTCCTGCGCGCGAAGCTCCACGTCCCGCGAGGATTCGGGCGGCTTTGGTGGGGTGTGCGGACGTCGTGGATGCACCGGAGCGAACTGGAACGAAGGATGGGAGAAATGCGAATTTCGATTTAGCCCGCACATTTCACACCCTCTCCGCAACGGGCGCGCAACCTTGCGTAGCGCAGGCTTCCAAGCCTGCTGTGTCGCCGACTTCCAAGTCGGCAGGGTGTTCGGCCTGCCGGAGCCGCCGCGGATTTGGAAATCCGCGATACAGCAGGCTTGGAAGCCTGCGCTACACTCGGCGCTGCTCCGTCTGTGAAATATGCGGGGTAGCCTAAAACCGGCAATGGAATGAGCCACGAAAAGGCACAGAAGGCCCAAAATGAGGGGGAAAGGGGCTGGATGGCTCCGGCTATTCGCTGACCCAAGTTCCGCAGTTCGCGGGGGCTGATTGCGCATTCATGCGGGTTCCCGGGCGGCGAAGTCGACTTTTCTGCACTACATTAGCCCGGTTCCGGCGGAGCTGACTTGTTGAGGGACGGCGAGGATTCGGTTGCGCGTGGGCAGTTCC
>CAMAUI010000022.1 GCA_945861385.1 Prosthecobacter debontii | reverse complement strand
GATGAGATTGCAAATCTGCCGCAGCACGCTCAACTGGCTGCGGACTGGCGCGGTGGTGTGGTTTTGTTTTTTCACACCGGCTTCATCGCCGAAAAATCAGCCCCGCGTCAGTCCACTTTCACGCATCCGCTGTGGGACGGCTGTGATTCCACACACACCATGAATACTTCCGCTCAACCCAAATTCCTACGCCCTGCCGCGACCATCCTTGAAAAGGCCGACGGCTTCCTCATCGAGGCCGACATGCCCGGCACCAGCCGCACAGGCATTGAACTGACCGTCGAGAACGACAAACTCACCATCCTCGGCAAACGTAACGCAGAGCCGGTCCACGCACGCCAGATCCACCGCGAAACAACCGCTGCCAACTACCGGCGAGCTTTTGAGCTCGGCAGGGAAATTGACCGCAGTCGCGTGAGTGCCCGCTTTGAGCACGGCGTCCTCCAAGTCTTCCTGCCAAAGTCCGACGCGCTCACGCCTCGCCGCATCGAAGTCGCCGGGTAGCAGCGGGACAGCTCCCATTTTGGTTTTGCGCGCCAGGCACCGGGTGCAATCCACGCGCAAAACTGGACAAATTCCGCCGTTTGCAAAATCGCGCGCGTGATTTACACCACCCGCGATGAATCCGACCCGCACTGCTTACGGAACCTGGAACGGTGGACGCTTTATGCACTTCGGCGAGCCCGTGGACGACGCGCGCTTCGACGCCTGCATCCGCCTCGCCTACGACAAGGGCATCCGCACGTTCATGACCGCCGACGTGTATGGCAACGGCGCCGCCGACGAGGCCATCGGCCGCGCGCTCGCCGGGGCGCCGCGCGACACCTACTGCCTCATCGCCATGATCGGCCACGATTACTACGGCGGCGCGCGCGACGGGCAGAAGGGCTTCCCGCGATTCACCGATCCGCGCCTGCGGCAGCCGTCCGACTTTGCCGACTACGTCCGCATGGCCACTGAACGTGCGCTGGAGCGCTGCAAGACCGACCATTTTGACTGCCTCATGCTGCACAATCCCGACAGCATCGGCTACTCGCAGGACTCCGTGTGGAAGGCCATGGCGCGTGTGCAGGAGGAAAAAATGACCGGCCTTCTCGGCATCGCACCAGGGCCGGCAAACGGCTTCACGCTCGACCTGATCCAAAGCTTCGAGCGATTCGGGCCGCTGCTCGACTGGGCGATGATCATCCTCAACCCCCTCGAGCCCTGGCCCGGCAACATGGCGCTGGCTGCGGCGGAAAAACACGACATCTCCCTCATCACACGCGTGGTGGATTACGGCGGTCTTTTCCACGACGACGTGAAGCCCGGCCACACTTTCGGCCCGCGCGACCACCGCACATTCCGTCCGCAGGGATGGGTGGATGCCGGCGCCGCAAAAATCGAGGCCATGCGACCGATCGCGGAGGAGCACGGGCTCACGATGCTTCAGTTTGCGTGCGCGTGGAACCTCAGCCACGCGCCGGTGAAAGCGGTCGTCCCCACGCTCATCCAGGAGTTTCCGCAGACCAACGGAGTGACTGCGAAAACCATCGAGGAAAAAATCGGGGAACTCGCCGCGCTGCCGGAAGTCACACTCAGCGCCAGCGAACTTGCGCAGGTCGCGGAGATCGGCAGGAACAAAGGCTGCATGGAACTCAAGGGCGGCAACCCCGCCCACAGCGGCGACCCGCTGCCCGACCGATGGCCGCTCACAAACGACCTCCTCGAAATCGCGAAACGCTGGAAGATCGAACCTGCCGAGGATCTCGCCTGCACGCACGGCAGCGTGGCGTGAGCATTTGCCCGCCGTGCATCGCACCGGCGCAGCAGCGTGGAAGTTGCGCCCGGTCCGGCGCTACAGCCGCGTGATTGTCTCGTGCAGATTCAGGATCGCCCGCGCGACGCTTGCGTAGGCGGCCAGCTCCGGCTTCGCGGGAACTTTTGGCTGCGGCGACAAACCCACGCCGAGCAAGCCCTCCGCGGTTTTTGCATCGGCGGAGAATTGCGAGAGATGCTTGTCCAAGAGCGAGCGCAATGCCCGCAGCTCGGACTGCTTCGCCGCGCGGGAGGTGGCCATTTTCCACGCCCATGCGATGCGCTCATCCGGGGTCGTCCCGCCCTCCGTGATCATCCGCGCCGCAAAAGCCCGCGCAGCCTCGACAAATTGCGGGTCATTCAACAACGCGAGCGCCTGCTGCGGGATGTTCGAGCGCAGCCGGTCGGCGGCGCACTCCTCCCGCGTCGGGGCGTCAAATGCCAGCATCATCGGGTGGAGGTAACTGCGCTGCCACCATGTATAGAGGCCGCGCCGCCATTGGTTCTCGCCCTTGTCGTTGTCCCACTCGCGGACGGGGAAGTTCAGGTTTTCCCAGTACCCGGCGGGTTGGTAGGGCTTCACCGACGGGCCGCCGATCTTGTGGACGATCAGCCCGGCGAGGCTGAGTGCGTTGTCACGGACGAATTCCGCATCAATCCGCCACCGCCCCTGGCTTGCGAGCGCCCGGTTGGCCGGATCGCGTGCCTGTAATTCCGCGGGCGCGACCGATGACAGCCGGTAGGTGCCGCTCGTCACCATCAGCCGGATGGTGCCCTTCACGTCCCACCCGCTGTCCACGAATGAGAGCGCAAGCCAGTCCAGCAGCGCCTGGTTCGACGGTATCTCGCCCTGCGTGCCCATGTCCTCCAGCGTCTTGCTCAGCCCGGTGCCGTAAAACTGCTTCCACAACCGGTTCACAAAAACGCGCGCCGTCAGCGGGTTCTCACGGCTCACCAGCCACTTCGCGAGATCCAGCCGCGTGGCCTGCTTGCCTTCCTTCGATTCCACCAGCGCCGGTAAAAAACGCGGCGTCGCCGGCTGCATCACCTCGCCCGTTTCGTTCTGCCAGTCGCCCCGTGGCAGGACGCGCACCACGCGGGGGTTCGGCATGGATTCGGTCACGAGACACTTCCCGAAAGACTTCTCGAAATCCGCCCGCTGCTTTTGCAATGCAGCGACCTCCTTTTTGACCGCATCGAGTGCCGGCGAGATGCCGCGGAAATGCGCTGCCAGTTTCAGCTTCTGCTCGGGCGTGCGCACCGCGCGCTCCACTTTCAGGAGCGCTACGATGTCCGCCGGGATTCCCGTGCTGGGAACGCGCACCGGCTTCGGCGCGACGGTCGAGGACAGCCGCAGCTTCCCGATCGTGTGATTGTCGCCGTGAAGCTGGACCAACTGCACCGCCAGCTTCCCATCCGCCGCGACCGGCTCCGCCAGTTCGAGGTAAAGCGCGGCGTCCTTCCCGGCATTCCCCATCACTCCCCAGCCGTTGTCCTTGCCGTCCTTTTTGCCATCAATCGCGCTCTTCGCCGGAAAACCGCTCTGCTCGAAAGTCGCCGTCGCTTGCGAGAATTTCACCGGCTTCCCGTCGCGGCTCGCCACGATCTCCGTCAGGATGAAATTGCCGTTCGCCGCGCGCCCCGGCCCTTTGCCCGGCAGCGCGCTGCTCGAGAGCGCCTCGAGTTTCAACCCCGTCACGCCCTTCACCACAGTGATCGTGAAGACGTATGTGTCCGCCGCCGGATTACCCGCGGCATCCACCTTGATCGTCGCAGCCTCGGCTGCCGTGAGCTTGGAGGCTCCCCCCAGATCCGAAGGCTGCAGCGGCGACCACGCCACCTCGACCGCGGCCCCGGCGTTTGCCTTCTCCCAAGCCTCCTGCGCTGCATCAATCTCCGGACTGGGCGCGGTCAGTTTCTGCTGCGCCGCCGCGATCTTTGCGTCGAATTCCTTCACCTTGGCCATCTGCTCATGGCTTGGAGCGGACACCTCACCATCGCGCCTGCCGATGCTTCTCTCCTTGATGTCCGCGAAGAACGCGCCCATCGCGTAAAAGTCCTTCGCTGTGATCGGGTCGAATTTGTGGTCGTGGCACTCGCTGCACATCATCGTCTGCGCGAGCCACGTCGTGCCGATGCTCTTCACGCGATCCGTCACCGACTTCGCCTCGTACTGCTTCGCCTGCGCGCCGCCCTCCTCGGTCGTCAAAGTGAGCCGATTGTACGCGCTCGCGACGCGCGTCTCAATGCTCGCCTCCGGCAGCAGATCCCCGGCGATCTGCTCGATTGTGAAACGGTCGAAGCGCTTGTTTTCATTGAATGCACTGATCACATAATCGCGGTACGGCGAGACATTGCGCGGGTTGTCCGAATGGTAGCCGGTGCTGTCCGCATAGCGCACCAGATCGAGCCACCACACGGCCATGCGCTCGCCAAAGTGGGGCGACGCCAGGAGTTTTTCCACGAGGCGCTCGTAGGCATCGGGAGCCTTGTCATTCACGAAGGCATCCACCTCCGCCGGTGTCGGGGGCAGGCCGAGCAAGTCGAAATACAGCCTCCGCGCAAGCGTCACGCGGCCGGCCTCGGCGACGTGCTTGAGCCCGAGTTCCGCATGGCGCTGCAGGACGAAGGCATCAATTTCATTCCGCGAAAAGCCCGGCTCCTTCACCTGCGGCACGGCGGACTTCTTCGGGGGGATGTAAGCCCAGTGCGACTGATACTCCGCGCCCTGCTCGATCCACTTCTTGAGCACCAGCTTCTCCCGCTCCGAGAGGCGCCGGCTCTGCTTCTTCGGCGGCATCACGTCGTCCTCGTCAGTTGTATTGATCCGCTTCCACAGCTCACTCGCCGCGACTTTTCCCGGCACGATGGCGAAAACCCCGTCGTTGTTCGCGATCGCCGCGTCGCGCACATCCAGCCGCAGGCCCGCCTCGCGCGTGTTCTTGTCGAAACCGTGGCACTTGAAGCAGGTGTCCGCCAGGATGGGGCGCACGTCGCGGTTGTATTCGATCTTCTCCGGAAGCGGATCGGCGGCCGCAAAAGCCGGGGCGATCAGGAGATGGGCAAGCAGGATATGTTTCACAGTGTTCATTCGTGTCATTCGCAGGTGGAGAATACAAGCAGGCTGGGCGCTCCGCTTTAGATGGATAATCCACGGCTTCCCATCACATCCCCGCCGCACAGGCCGCCCGCAGCATTTTCCCGATGCCGCCGCGCACATCCGCGAGATACCCTTCCGCATCCCGCGCCCATCGCGCGCGGACGGTCTGTACATGATCCTCCGGCAAGGGTTCCGCCCGCGCCGCCACCGGCTCGTGCGGAAGTTCGAGCGTGATCATCGCAGGCCGCGAACCATCCGGATAAGCCAGCCCCCAACCCGCCCATTGGCCAAGCGAACCGGGGCATTCCAGCACCGCATCGCGCCCGGCTTCCGGCGTCACCCGCAAGCGGTACGGAGAGCGTTCCGACGCGCTCATTGCATCCCACATTGCCGTCGCCAGTGGCGTTGATTGCGCGCCGTCGGCGTCAATTTCGCCAAGCGCCCAGTGCAAAGCCACGATGCGCGCGGGCCGCCATGCGAGGATGAAATCGCGCAGCGCCCGCGACTCGGGCTCGCTCCACGGCCCGGGGCCCGGCGGCTCGATGCTGTCCGCGCGCCAGCTGAAACCAAAATTGCGGTTGAGATCCACGCCGCGCGAATTGTAGCGCGTCCCCCGCGCCGCCCCGTCCGGATTCAGCACCGGCAGCAATGCCACGCGGCCCTCCGCGCACGGTAGAAATTCGCGCACCAGTGAAATTGTCGCCGGCTCATCGCCATGAATCCCGCCAATCAGCAGCGTCCCGCCCTCCACCCCTGCCAGCACTTCGATCTCCCGGCCCTCGATCGAGCGGCCAATGACAACCGGATGTATGAGTTTCACGCCGCTCAATGTCTCACAAAAATGCGGCGCGCGAAATTTCAAACTTCCGCCACCGTCCACCGGCTCAAAGACCTGCAAGCCCAGGAAATCTCACTGAAAATAAAACTCGTTCCCGCCTCACACCTTTCAACTCCTGGGATTCAGGAGAAGCCGTTCGGCTTCGTCCAGAAACGCTCCCGATGGCCTTGCTTCAGCCGGGTGTCGCTCATCCATTTGCGGTAGTCGTATCGAAACGCGCGAAGAAAATCCCCTGTCGTCGCATGCCCCCCAAACGGCGTAGAACGACCTCTTGCAATTCGTCTGGGCTGGGATATTTGCTTCCCGTCCCAACTCATGCTGCCAGGACTCAAAAAGCGCGCCCTCAATTTTCATGACCTGTTGATCTACGTCGCAATCGCGCGGAGACACGTCCGGCTCATGGTGTTGCTGCTGTGCTTTTCGTGGCTTGCGGGTCTCGTTTACTACGTTTACGCGCGCCCGGTTTACTTCTCCCGCAGCCTGATCCGGATGGATCTCGTCGAACAGCCGATCAACGCTGAGAAGCAATTCAAGGAGCCTTCCCGCATTACGCGGATCATTTTGGAGATGAACTCGCCCCACATCATCCAGCGGACGGCGGCCAGGCTCGGCGTCAAGGCTGACTATCGCGACATCACGAAACATCAGCTCAAGAAACTTGTCCTCCGTCCCAACTCCGAGAAAAACATCGAGGTCGAAGTCTATCCCTACTCGTACGATTGGGCGAAGCGGTGGAGCGAGGCGATGATCAAGGAATATGATGACTACCGCTTCCAGCGCCGCCTTGCGGAACTCAAGCAGCGAAAGGAAACCTTCGACCGCAACCGGGAGGAAATGCTCAAGCTGATGGATGAGGAATTGAGCCACCTGTTCCAGACAAGGGCCGACAGCAACACCGTGGAGGCGAAAATCGAATTCGACAAACTCAGGATGCTTCACCGCGATATCGTCGAGACAGGCATCCGGCTTGATGAGATCGGACGCGCAAAGCTTCAGTTGATGTCGGAAGGGCTCGATCCGATCGCCAAGCTTTCGATCATTTACGCGGTCTCGGAACGTCTCCAGATCGGAACCGCGGCGGGAGTAGCTCCAGTCAATGAGGGCGGGCAAGAACCCCAACCGGGTTCGGTTCCTGAGATTGTCACCCCGTCAATTTCCAGTGAGGGAATGAGCTGGCGCAACTTTGAGAGACAGCTGGATACATTGAAGGTCGAGCGCGAAAAACTCGCAGAGAAGTACCTCCCCGGCCATTCCGCAATGATCGCCCTTCAACGGGCGATTGATGACCTGAATCTCAAGGTCGAAGGCGAGTTGAGGACGGCCGAGAAACGTCTTGATGCGACCCACGAGATCCTGATCGCCCGGCAGAAAGTGAACCAAGGGAAGCGCCCGGAGTATGAGCGCGCGATGAAGAACTCAAAGAAGGCCAACCTTGAGGAAGACCTGAATTCCGGAGCGGCGGAAAAGTGGAAACGCCGCATCGAGCGATTCGACAGCGACATGGATCTCAACCTCTACGCGTTCGATTTGAACCGGGTTGACCTCAGCTTCGGTGGCATCCTCCACATCAACGACCTTCCCGTCTCACCAAACCGGTTCACTCTGATTATCTACTCAACCCTCCTTGGCCTGTTCCTCGCGATCGGCATTCCTTTCCTCATCGAGTTTCTCGACCACACCCTCTCCAATCTCGAACAGGTGGAATCCAGCTTCCAAATGCGAGGCCTTGGAATCATTCCAAAAATAGACGGGCCGCCCAATGCAGTGGGACTGATGGATCACGATGCCGGGAAGGAGAAGAGCCTTCTCGAGAATTTTCGCGTCATCCGGACAAATGTCCTCAGTATGGGCGCACTCTCCAAGGCGCCCCATGTCATCATGGTGACCAGTGCGATGCCCAAGGAGGGGAAGACGGTCGTCTCATCGAATCTGGCCCTGTCCTTCGCGCAGACCGGCGCGCGCACATTGATCCTGGACACCGACCTGCGCCGCGGCCGTCTTCACCGGCTTTTTGGGTATCGCAAGCAGCCTGGGCTCAGCGGGGTGCTTCTCGGCACCAATTCCCTGGCCGATGCGCTGCGTCCCACGCCGCATCAAAATCTCACGCTTCTCTCCGCTGGGCAGCATCTCGAGGCCGGCACGGAACTTCTCGGATCGCAGCAATTTCACGACATCATGGCAGATCTTCGCCAGCGATTCGACCGCATCATCATTGATACTCCGCCGGTGCTCGGCCTGTCGGAAACCTCCGTCCTGCAAAGCCAGGTGGACGGGGTGCTCTTTGTGATCTGGAGCGGCCACACTCCCGTCAATGGCGTCAAAGCTGCGATCGAAATGCTCCAGGCAAACGGCGCGAATTTCTATGGCTTCGTCCTCAACCGCCTCGATCTCAGTGCGACTGCAAACTACTACCAGTACTATTACTACTCGCACGATTACTACTATCACTACAGCCCTCGGGCTCTCGAAAACGCCTGATCCCGCCCTCGCGCAACCGGTCGCGCGATGAATCCGACCACCCGGCGGAAAGCGGGCGGCAGCGCAGTCAGCGTTGTCATTCCCGCATACAACTACGCAACTTTTCTTCCCCGCGCTGTCGGGTCTGTGCTCGCTCAAAGCCACCGTGCCCTCGAGATCATCATCGTGGACGACGGCTCGACCGACGACACGCCCGCTGTCTGTGCCTCATTCACCGATCCTCGCGTGCAAACCGTCACGCAGGCCAATGCCGGCCTTTCCGCAGCCCGCAACACGGGCATCCGCGCAGCCAGGCACGGCTTCGTGGCATTCCTCGATGCCGACGACGCGTGGGAGCCGGAATTTCTTGCCCGGATCCTTGCGCGCTTTGACGAACTCAGCCCGCGACACGGCGCGGTCGCCACGGCGGCGGCCCGCATTGATCCCGCGGGCGACATCGTGCCCGGCGCACGCTTCACCTTCGGGCGAAGTGGCGAACTCACCGTGCTCGACTTCTGCCTGCGGAACCGGCCGCTTTCATCGAACATCGTCCTCCGCCGGGAGGTGTTCGCCGATTGCGGCGACTTCGACACGGGCCTCCGCAGCAGCGAAGACCGAGACATGTGGATCCGCCTCACGGCGCGCGGCTGGCGGTTTGAATTTCTGGATGAGCCACTCGCCCGCATTTGCCGCCATTCCCGCAACATGAGCCGCAACGCCCCGCGCATGAAGACCAACAGCCTCCGAGTGCTGGCCGGGGCGCGAGCCGCCGCCGCACTCCCGCGCTGGTCGCCGGTGTGGCTGAAGGTTTTCAGCGTCCACTACTTTCAAGCTGCATGGACGCACTACGATGACGGCTGCAAGCCGCGCGCGTTCGGCTACCTGCTGGCTTCATGGCTCCTGTGGCCGTGCTTTTTCGATCCCGTGCGGATCTCCGAGCCGCCGCTCTTCCGCTTGCGCACCTTCGCGCGCTTTCTGATCAATTTGTTCCATCGTCGCAAATGAGCGCGCTCACTGTTCTTCACGTGGTGACCTCGCTGGATCCCGGCGGCATGGAAAACGGCGTCTGCAACATCGCAAACGGCCTCGCGACCCGCGGCATCCGCTCCCATGTCGCCTGCCTCGAGCGCCCCGGCGCATTTGCGGCGCGACTCTCATCACCGGAAAATGTCCACGTTCTCGGCAAGCGCGGGGGCTTCTCGCTCCGGGCGGTTTTCCGGCTAGCGAAGGCCATCCGGGGAACATCAGCCGCCCTGCTCCATACTCACAACCTTGGCCCTCTCATTTACGCCTCGCTGGCAACCCTTGGAGGGAGGACATGCCGGATCATCCACGGCGAGCACGCCCTCCTTGCGCCCTGGGAACTCCAGCCGCGCCGCATCCGCCAGCGCACGCGGCTCTATCGCCATTGCCGCGCCATCCACACGGTATCCGACGGGCAGATCGAGGAACTGCTCCGCCTCGGGCTCCGCCACTCATGTCTCGTCGCAATCGCCAACGGCGTGGACACCGGCCATTTTTGTCCCGGTGATTCCGCCGCTGAAAAAGCGCGCCTTAAACTGCCTGCCGGCTCGGTGACCATCGGCCTCGTCGGCAGGTTTGGCCCGTTCAAAAGGCACGATGCCTTGATCGGGGCATTCGCCGAGATCGCCCCGCGATTCCCCCTGGCTCATCTCGTCTTTATTGGCGGCGGCGGCAGTGAGGAGTCCCGCATCCGCGAACTGGCGGCACCGCATCCACGGATTCACTTCACCGGTTTCCAGCAGGATCCCGCGCCATTCTATCGCGCGCTCGATCTGCTGGTCATTCCCAGCATCAATGAAGGCATGTCCAACGCCGCGCTCGAGGCGATGGCCTGTGGAGTACCCGTCCTCGGGAACCTCGGCTGCGGGCACGAGCAGATCATCTCGAACGGTGGCGACGGCATCCTCGCCGATCTCTCCTCGCCGGGGAGGGTCGCGGCGGAACTCACCAAGCTGCTTGAAACCCGAGCCCGTCTCGTTGACATGGGGAGTGCCGCACGCATGACTGCCACGGCAAAATTTTCGCTCACAGCGATGCTCGACCGTTACGAACAGCTTTACCGCGCCCACGCACGCGCCTGACGACGGATGGACTTTTCCTGCATTGTCCTCTTCCTCGCGATGTACTACCTGAAGCCTCAGGAATGGACGTCCGCGTTTGAAAGCATCCGCTTCGTGCAGCTAACGATGCTGGCTTCGATCACCACGCTGATTTTCCGGGAGCGAAGCCTGAAACTCGATGATTTTTTCCGCACCCCGCACGACTGGGCAATGTTTGCCTTCTTCGTATGGATAGTCGTCGCCAGTCCGACCCCCGTGGACACGTTCAAGGAGATGTCCAACCGCCTCGTTTTTTACGTGGTCGTCATCCACACGCTGACGAACTGGCTTCGGTTGAGAAAATTCCTCGGCTGGTGGACCGCGTTCATCGTCATCATCGCCGCGCTCGCGCTGATGGGGGAATTTAAAATGTTCGACCCGCTTGGCAGCTACGATCTCACCCACGGCAGGATGAAGGAGCGCCTCGTCCTCAACCTCTCGATGGTGAACAACCCCAACGCCCTCGGACACACGCTCGTGCCCGTCATCCCCATGCTCTATTATTTCTGCATCTGGAAGCGCCCGCTTTTCATGAAGCAGATCGGCTGTGTAGCGTTGATCCTGCCGCTGTACGCGCTCTTTCTGACCCTGTCCAAGGGCGGCTACCTGGCCGCGGTGGTGGCGACGATGGCAACGCTCACTTTCGGACGCCCAAAAACCGTGCAGATCATCATTGGCATCACATTTGTGGCCGTGGCCTCCTCCGCAATTTACCTCCTCCCAAGGATGACTGAACTCAACAAAGCTCAGGCCGACGAAGCCATCCAAGGCCGCATTCAATCCTCCATACACGGCCAAGAGTATTATCACAGCCTTCCATACGGGGTGGGTCAGGGAAATTTCGTCAAGGTGCAGTTCGAGCAACACAATTTCAAAAAGGCGGCCCATTCGACTTTCGTGCAGACGGGCGCGGAATTGGGGAAGACGGGGATGTTCCTTTTCCTGCTCATCCTCTGGTGCTGCATCCGGACGCTCATGTTTGCCAAAACGCAGACCCCGGAACAGGAGCGCGTCCGGAGGCTGCTTTTCGTGCTGGTCATCAGCTTTGTAGTGTCGGGATGGATGGTGGATTTCGCCTACCGCGCCACGTTTTTCATGTTCGTGGCGGCCATCGGGGCATTTCACCGCCATCTGCACGGGCTCATGGAGATCAAACCGGATGCAGAGCCCGTGAAGTCAAAGAGCCTCAGCCCCGCATGGTCCGCACGCATGCTCCCGATTCCCTCCGTCGCCGGCGTTCCTGCGGCAGTCGCCATGCAGATCGAAGCCGCCCCGGAGGTGGTCTTGAGCCCCAAACTGGCCAGCCGTCCAATGCCGTGGCTCGGTCGCAGCCCGGAGCCTGCCCCGGAGCAGGCTGCTGCAAAGCCAAAATTCTGGAACCGGCTCACACTCATGGATGTCGTGGTGACGCTCGTCTTGCTGGAACTCACCGGCAGATTCTGGATCTACACCATCGAGCAGTTTGGCGGGTAATATGGCTGCGTACGTCTTCTGGATCACGCTCGCCCTGCTCGTGTTCACCTATGCCGGCTATCCTTTGCTGATCGCGATGCTCGCGCGGCTCCGCCTGCGGCCCGCGGGATGGAATTCGTCGGTGGCCTTTCAACCGCGGGTAAAGGTCCTCATCGTGGCGCACAACGAAGCCAGCCGCATTGCCGCGCGCGTGGAAAACCTCCTTGCGAGTGATTACCCGCCGGAAAAACTCTCGGTGCTCGTGGTCTCCGATGGCTCCACCGACGACACCGCCGACCGGGTCCGGGCGTTGGAAAACCCGCGCGTCCGCGTCATCACGCTCCCCGAGCGCAATGGAAAACCCGCAGGGCTCAACGCGGGCGTCGCCGCGGACGACAGCGAAATCGTGGTCTTCACCGACGCGCGGCAGACTTTCGCGCCCGGCACCGTTGCCATCCTCGCATCGCGTTTCGCCGATCCTCAAGTCGGCGCAGTCAGCGGCGAACTCGAAATCGCCGCAGCGCAAAGCAGCACCGGCACTGGCGTGGACGCATACTGGAAAATCGAGCGATTCCTCCGTGCGCGCGAGGCGGAGTGGGACTCCTGCATCGGCTGCACCGGCGCGTGCTACGCGATCCGGCGCGAGCTCTTCACGCCGCTGCCCGCGGATACGATTCTCGATGATGTCGTCGTGCCCATGCGAATCGCCATCTCCGGCTATCGCGTCCTCCACGAGCCCGCCGCCAGGGCATTCGATCCGCAGACACTCGAACCCGCCGCCGAGGCACGCCGGAAGCGCCGCACTCTCGCGGGGAACTTCCAGATCCTTTTCCGCCACCCATCCTGGCTCATCCCCTGGCGCAACCGCCTCTGGTGGCAGCTCGCCGCGCACAAGTATCTCCGCCTCGCCGGCCCGGTCCTGCTCGCGGGTGCGCTCGCATCCAGCGCCGTCCTCGCTGCGCATCCATTTTACCGGGCCGCTTTACTTTTGCAGGCGGCCTTTTATCTACTCGCCGGCGCTGGCATGGCCACACCGCTCCGAACTCCCATCCTTTCTCTTCCCGCAGGTTTCGTATTCCTGAACCTGGCCGTCGTCCGCGCGTTCTGGCACTACCTCACGGCAGAAGCCCCCGCACGCTGGCAGACGCCCCCCAAATAGATGCGGTTCGACTCCTTCGACTTCATCATCTTCCTCGTCGTGGTGCTCATGCTCGTGCGCGCCGCTGGCCCCCGCTTGCGAAACTGGATCCTCCTCGTTGCAAGCCTCTTTTTCTATGGATGGTGGGACTGGCGCTACCTCGGCCTCTTCGGCTTCAACTGCTTCGTCGCATGGCAATCGGCCATTCGCATCGCCGATGCGCCGGATCCCCGCAGCAAGCACCGCTGGTGCGCCGCCGGCGTGATCGCCTGCACGGCTCTCCTCTGCTATTTCAAATACCGCGGGTTTTTCTTTGAAAATGTCACCGCCGCACTCGCGAGGATGGGCTGGATGGAATCGCGCGGCACCCTTCAGGTTGTCCTGCCAGTCGGGATTTCATTTTTCACGTTCCAAGCCATCGCTTACATCGTGGACGTTTATCGCGGCACCACACAGGCGTGCAGGAACGTCCCGGATTTCATCCTCTTCAAAGCCTTCTTCCCGCAGCTCATTGCCGGCCCCATCGAGCGCGCGAACAATCTGCTCCCGCAGATCCAGAAACCCCGCGCCGTCACCAACTCCGACGTCATCGAGGGCCTCTACCTCGTGCTTTGGGGCTACTGCAAAAAGGTCGTCATCGCCGACAACCTCGCGCTGAAAATCAATTCGATCTACAATCTCAGCGAATTCACCGCGGGTGATGTCTTCATCGCGGCGCTCGGCTTTACCTTCCAGGCGTACGGCGACTTCAGCGGCTACACCGACATCGCCCGCGGCATCGCCCGGTGGTTCGGAGTGAACCTCATGCAGAACTTCAATTTTCCCTACCTCGCAACCAGCCCGCAGGATTTCTGGCGGCGCTGGCACATCAGCCTCGGCTCATGGCTGCGCGAATACCTCTACATCCCGCTCGGCGGCAACCGGCGCGGAGCCTTCCGCACGTGGCTGAACCTCATCATCACAATGCTCATCGGCGGCATCTGGCACGGCCCGGCGTGGAACTATGTCGTGTGGGGTGCTTACCAGGGCATGATCCTCAGCCTCCACCGTGCGTATGTCGCGTGGCGCGGCGAGCACCGCCACTCCCACCTCTCGCGCACCCTCTGCATCGGCGGGAATCTCCTTCTCACCCTCTACGGCATGCTGATCTTCCGGCTCGCTTCATGGGACCAGATTTGTGCCGCCACCTCCGCCATCTTCGCATGTGAAGTCAACCCGGGCTTTGCGGGAAAAATGATCCGCATGCTCCCCTACATCGGCCTCATCCTGCTCGTGGAGATGCCTGTCTTCCTCTCGCGCACCCCATGGTTCTGGGTTCGCTCCCGGCGCCCTATTTTCATCGCCGCGGTCTTCCTTTTCCTTTTCTACTGCATCCTCATCCTTGGTGTCACCGGTGGAGCCCAGTTTATCTACTTCGCATTCTGATCCCGCGCAGGACGCAGCGCAGCAGCCTCGGCTCACCGCCGTCTGGCTTTTCATCATCGGCGTTCTCACCATCGAGACTGCGCTGCAATTCCTCCCCGAAGGCTTCATGACGCGCACACTCGTCCACCGCACCGAGGAAATGCGCTACCTGCCGCCGACCGAGATCCAGCTCATGGGTGACAGCGCCACGAGCGCGATCCGCGCAGGTCTCCTCGAGCACGCAATCGGCACCGGGCACACCATTGGAAATTACTCCCTGCCCGGCACTGCGCCGATGTTCAGCTACTTCGTCCTTCGCAGGCAGGTCGCCGCGGAGAAGCTGCCGAAAACCATCATCCTCGCTCCAAACCCATTCACATGGGGCGATCCCATGCTCGACCGTTTCCTCGGGCGATTCGCAACTCCAGCCGAGTCCCTCGAATTTCTTCGTGACCAGCGCAATCTCGGCACCTGGCTCTACGGATCGCTCTGCAAAATCAGCTATACCCTCCGCTACCGCGAAGAACTCTACAAACTCGTGACCGACGGCGACCTTTCACACTTCGCCACGTTCGAGCGCCCCGTCAGCTCCGTGCAAAATACGCGCGCAAAAATCACCCCCGCCGAACTCAGGCCTGCCGAACCCAAAAAATCAGTCCTCGATCCTGGCAACATCCCACCGCTCATCAGGTCGCCGATGCGCATCCATCCTTACAACGAATACTACCTCGACAAACTTTGCGCGCTCGCGGGAGCGAACGGCATCCGCATCGTCTGGATCACACTTCCAGTGCCGGAGTCCCTCCACCCCGGCGAGGCGCGCACCGCCACCTACACCAGCTTCATCGAGCGGATGAAATCCAGGCATTCGAATCTCTTCACCATCGCGCCGGGTGTTCCGACCATGCCGGACGCGTATTACTCGGATCCGTGGCACATGAATCCTTTCGGTGCATGGGTCTTTTCCGAACGCGCAGGCAGCCAGCTCACAGAGTGGCTACGCGCCAACCCACGCTGACACTGCGCCGTGCTCAAGGGACTGGAACGCTGGCTTGCATCATGGCTCCTCCGCAGCCGCACCCGCGCCCCGCGCTCGAGGAGCCTCATCATCGCCGTCTGCGACCACTTTGAGCCCTTCCATGATGCGGATAAAGCCACAGCGCTCGCCCGCGTCGCTCACTGGAGGCGTGAGCTTTCAAAAATCACCGCCGAGTTCCGCGACAGCGGCGGGACTCCCCCGAGGCACACCTTCTTTTTCCCCATCGAGCAGTGGGACGACGATGTGTGCCGCTCGATCTCCGACCTTTGCGGCCTCACCGGATGTGAAATGGAGATTCATCTCCACCACAGCGACGACACCGCGGACAATCTCCGCCGCACTCTCATCGAGGGCCGCGACCGCCTGGCCGCGCTCGGCCAGCTCTCGCGCGACGCCAGCGGTGCCCTGCGCTACGGCTTCATCCATGGCAACTGGGCGCTCGACCACTCGGATCCCGAAGGCCGCGCGTGCGGCGTGGCCGATGAACTCTCGATTCTCCGCCAGACCGGCTGCTACGCGGACTTCACGCTCCCGAGCGCGCCCAGCGGTTGCCAGGTCCGCACCATCAACAGCCTCTACTACGCCCGCGAGGACGGACGCCCCCGGTCACACGAGCACGGGCAGCGTGTCCGCGCAGGCGCGCCGCGCACCGAGCGTGAAGACCAGCTCCTGCTCATCCAGGGCCCGCTCGGCCTCAACTGGCGCCGGCGCAAGTGGGGCATCCTCCCGCGGATTGAAAATGGCGACCTCACCGGCGCAAATCCCCCCGGCCCGCTGCGCCTCGCACTTTGGGAAAAGTGCCACGTCCATGTCGCGGAGCGCCCCGAGTGGGTGTTCATCAAGCTCCACACCCACGGCGCCATCGAGCGCAACAGCGCCGCGCTCCTCGGCGAGCCCATGCGCGCATTTCACCGGCACCTCGCGCAGCGCGCGGCGGCGGATCCCGGCTTCCGCTATCATTACGTCACCGCCCGGGAGATGACCAACATCCTGCACGCCGCCGAGGACGATTACCGCGGTGATCCCGCCAATTATCGTGACCATCGCTACCGGCGCGGCGCGATTGGAGGTTGAACCGGCTGCATCGCTTCGCCGATGTTCGCGGGCCGCATGGGAGAGACTTCCTTTTACAAGCGCAGCAATTTCGTGACGCACCTGCCGGTGGACTGCGTTTACAGCCCGTCGCACTTCTGGCTCGCGAATATTTCCGGCATGCGATGGCGCGTGGGCTTCACGAAATTCGCGACACGGATGCTTGGTGAGATCGTCGAGGTGCGTTTCGAGAAGAAGACCGGCGAGCCGATCGCGAGCGGCGACATCGTCGGCAGCATCGAGGGCTTCAAGGCAATCAGCGATGTGTATTGCTGCGCGGACGGCACGTTCGCGGGCGCGAACCCCGCACTTGCGGCATCCGTCGAGGCGGTCGGCGAAAAGCCTTACGCGGACGGCTGGCTTTACGAATTCGATGGCAGCCCGGACGCGAAGTGCGTGCCGCTGGAAAAGTATCGCGAGATGCTCGATGCGACGATTGACCGCATCCTCGAAAAACAGACAGCCGAATGAGCGCCCCATCCTCCAAACGCGCGCGCTACATCATGCTCGGCGGCTTCCTCGGCGCCGGGAAAACCACGGCGGTCGCCGCTCTGGCGCAGCACCTCGGGGCGGCGGGACTTCGCGTGGGCCTCATCACGAACGACCAGGGCAGCGAACTCGTGGACACCGCGATGCTGCGCTCGAAAGGGTTCATGACGGAGGAGATCACCGGCGGATGTTTTTGCTGCCGCTTTAACACGCTCACGGATGCCGCGCGGAAACTTACGGACGCAACGCGGCCCGACGTGTTCATCGCGGAGCCGGTGGGGAGCTGCACGGATCTTGTCGCCACGGTGACCTATCCGCTGCGAAGGATTTACGGGGACTCATTTTCCATCGCGCCGCTCAGCGTGCTCGTGGATCCGGTGCGCGCCGAGCGTGTGCTCGGCCTCGCTGAGGGCGGCAGGTTTTCCGACAAGGTGACGTACATCTATCGCAAGCAACTCGAGGAGGCGGACGTGCTCGTGATCACGAAGAGCGAACTGCTCGACCCCGCCCGGCTGGAGCGGCTCCGCGTTGCGCTCGTGCGCGAGTATCCGAATGCGGATGTTTCCGCCGTCAGCGTCCGCACAGGGGCGGGTGTCGCGGAATGGTTTGCAAAGATTACGTCTGGCGAGCAGCAGCCGCGCACGACGATGGAGGTGGACTACGAACTGTACGCCGAAGGCGAGGCGCTGCTCGGTTGGCTGAATGCGACTGTGCAGCTTTCTGGCGGGATGTTCGACAGCGAGACGGTGCTGAAATCGCTCGCAGGCGGCATCCAGCGGCGCCTCTTCGGCGCTGAGATTGCGCATCTCAAGATGACCCTGAGCCCGGACAACGGCCTCGGCGATGTGGCGGCGATCAATCTCGTCCGCTCCGATTTTGTTCCGGAACTGTCGCTGCGGCTGGAGGAACCGGTGGCGTCCGGGCAGTTGATTTTGAACTGCCGCGCGGAGGCCGCCCCGGAACTGATCCGCGACGCTGTGACAGCCGCGGTCGCCGCCCTGAATTGCGACGGACGGCGTGCCGAAATCGAGCATCTTGAGTTTTTCCGCCCCGGCAAACCCCGGCCGACACACCGGGACTCAGTGGCGTGACCGCTGGAAAGAGGTTGGTGGAAATCGTATGACACGCCGTGTTTTCCCAGCGGGGTGAAGGGTCTTTTACACCAGCGCGGCGAAGGAGGTTCCGTGCAAACTAATCAAAACATCGTAAAGCCATGCCAGATCGTCGAACAAGGCCGGCTGCAACGGGCCGGAACCACTAATAACATCTCTAAAAAATAATGAGACGCGGCTCGGGCGATGGGCGGGTTTCGGGTAGGGTGGGCATCCTGCCCGCCGAGCGACGCATCTTGCGTCGCGGCCTTTCGGCGCTTCCTTGGGCGCCACGGAAGTTCGTTCGGGCGGGACGCCCACCCTGCCCGGGATACTCCCCTCGCCCCCGAGAGACTCGTTATTTCTGAAAGATGGTATAACAAGAATTACAGGGTTGACTAATTTTGGCGACCCCACTACCCACCACCGCATGCCTACTTCATCCATGCCATCGGTCCAAGCACTCAAGCGAGCCATCCAAATCACAGAGCAGATTGAAAAGCTGCAAGCGGAGCTGAATCAAGTTCTTGCTGGCGGCGGCGGAAAACCCGCACCCACCGCAGCACCGAAGGGTGCGAAGCCGGCGCGAAGGAAAGGTAAAATGTCTGCCGCGGGCCGGGCCGCGATTGTCGCCGCCCAAAAGGCGCGCTGGGCAAAAATCAAGGCCGCCAAAGGTTCTGCGGAAACCCCATCGCCGACGCCGAAGGTGAAGGTCAGGCGCAAGATCAGCGCGGAAGCCCGCGCCCGCATGGCGGCCGGGGCAAAGGCCCGGTGGGCGAAGGCAAAGGCTTGAGCGCACCATCCCCGCCGCAGTGCGCAGCGGAGGGAACCATAAACTCGTGGCGCACGCTTTGTCCGTGGTGGTGGATCCACTCGATCTGCCCGGCGGAAGGGGATGCCTTCATCCCGGGTGAAGTTTCATGGCACTCAAAGCAACCATTTACAAAGCGATCCTCCAGCTCTCCGACATAGACCGCAACATCTATGGCGACCACCTGCTGACCATCGCGCGCCATCCGTCGGAAACGGACGAACGTATGCTCATCCGACTGCTGGCATTCGCGTTGAACGTGCCCGCGGAGAAAGACCAGGGAGTCATCGAGTTCGCCAAGGACATGTGGGATGCGGATGAGCCCGGTTTGTGGCAGAAGGATCTGACCGGAGAAATCAAACACTGGATCGAAGTGGGCCAGCCTGACGAGCGGCGGCTCCTGCGCACCCTCTCACGCGTTGGGCGTGTCAGCGTTTATAGTTTCAGCGCCAGCACACCGGTGTGGTGGCGGGATATCGAACCAAAGCTCAGCCGCGCACGAAATCTTTCCGTCTGGCAGATACCCGCGGATCAAAGTCGCGCGCTCTCCCTGCTCGCGCAGCGTTCCATGCAGTTACAAGTCACCGTGCAGGACGGGATGATCTGGGTGGGCGACGGTCTGCGATCCATCGAGATCACGCCCTTGCAGCTATGCAAAAACCAAGCCGGGCACCCATTTCCCGGCCAACGGGGCTGACGAGATGGCCGCAGCACACGGCGGGTGAGTTTCGAGGACATCCCGGTTGACGTTCTGCTGGCCCGCCCTAGATTCCCCGCCCAAGGAAAAAACAATGGCTCAGCAAAATCCTCGTCCGAATCGCGAACGCGATCCAAATGGCAATAATTCACCGGAACCGGCCTTCAACTGGCGGGGGCTGATTCTTTTCGCCGCGGCAATCGCGCTGATCGGGGGCGCGTTTTACATGCGCAACACCCCGGCGAACATGCAGGACCTGAAGTACCCGGAATTCCAAATCGCGCTGCAGGAAGGGCGCATCGCGCAGAAGGCTCTCAAGCTGATCTCCGAGGCGGGCAGCCCCACGGACACGATCCGCGGCATTCTCGTGCAAAAGCGCGGCGATGCAGCCGAGAGCGGGGTTCCGTTCCGCACGGCGATTCATCCCGGGTATAACAAGGGGCTTCTCGATGACCTGAAGGCTTACAACCTCACGCCGGACATCGAGGCGGGAAACAACAACATGCTCGTCGGCGCACTGCTGAATTTCCTGCCGATCATTTTCATCCTGCTGCTGTTGTATTTCTTCTTCCGCTCGCAGCTCCGCATGGCGGGAAAGGGCGCGCTCAGCTTTGGCAAGAGCAAGGCGCGGATGCTCGCGCGGGACAAGAACAAGGTGACATTCAAGGACGTGGCCGGCGTCGAGGAGGCGAAGGAGGAGGTGCAGGAGATCGTCGAGTTTTTGAAGGACCCGAAGCGTTTCCAGAAGCTCGGCGGGCGCATCCCGAAGGGCATCCTGATGGTCGGCTCGCCCGGCACCGGCAAGACCCTGCTCGCCCGCGCCATCGCCGGCGAGGCGGATGTGCCGTTCTTCTCGATCAGCGGTTCGGATTTCGTGGAGATGTTCGTCGGCGTCGGTGCGAGCCGGGTTCGCGACATGTTCGAGCAGGGGAAGAAGTCTGCGCCGTGTCTCATTTTCATAGACGAGATTGACGCCGTGGGGCGCCACCGCGGCCACGGGCTCGGCGGCGGGCACGACGAGCGCGAGCAGACGCTGAACGCGCTGCTCGTGGAGATGGACGGCTTCGACACGCAGGACGGCGTGATCATCATCGCGGCGACGAACCGCCCCGATGTGCTGGACCCTGCGCTGCTGCGGCCCGGGCGCTTTGACCGGCAGGTGACGGTTGCCTTGCCCGACGTGAAGGGCCGCGAGGAAATCCTCAAGGTCCACGCGAAAAAAGTGAAGATGTCCGAGGACGTGAATCTCGCCCTCACAGCGCGTGGAACGCCCGGCTACAGCGGGGCGGAGCTCGCAAACGTCATCAACGAAGCGGCGCTCTCCGCGGCGCGGCGCGGCGCGAAATCCATCACGCAGGGCGACCTCGAGGAAGCGCGTGACAAGGTGCGGTGGGGCAGGGAGCGCCGTTCGCTCGCGATGTCCGACAAGGAGAAGGAAAACACCGCCTACCACGAGGCCGGCCATGCCATTCTCGGCTGTCTGCTCACGAATGTGGACCCGCTGCACAAGGTGACGATCATCCCGCGCGGCCCGTCACTCGGGAGCACGATGTATCTCCCGATGGAGGACAAGTACACACACCGGAAGAACGAATTGCTGGACCGGCTGGTGATGATCATGGGCGGGCGCGTCGCGGAGGAACTGATCTTTGGCGATGTGACCAACGGCGCGCGTGGCGACATCAACCAGGCCACGAACATTTCCCGGAAAATGGTCTGCGAATGGGGCATGAGCGAAAAACTCGGGATGGTGGATTACAGCGAGGGCGAGGAGCACGTTTTCCTCGCGAGGGACATCAGCCGCGCGCGCAATTTCAGCGAGGTGACCGCGCAGGAAATTGACCGTGAGGTGAAGAAACTGTGCGACGACGCATACAGCCGCGCCAAGCAACTCATCACCACCAATCGCGACAAACTGGAGACGATTGCAAAAGCCCTGCTGGAGTTTGAAACCCTCGACGGCGACCAGGTGAAGGACATCGTAAACTCCGGCTCGATGCGGAACCCGCCGATGCCGCCAGTCAGGCCCGCCAATGTCTCCCCTGCGGAACCCGCGGAAAAGCCCTCCGATGTGCCGCTCGACCTGGGCGGCCTCAGCGGCGCGCCCGCGTAGCATTCGTCGCAAACGCGCGCTTGCCCGCGGCATCCCTGCACCGGCTAAATGCGGGCATGAGCATGGAGAAAGTCGTCATCGTCGGCGCGAGCGGATACTCGGGCGAGGAACTCGTCCGCATCCTCTCGCAGCATCCGTTTGCGGAAATCGCGGGGGTCACATCGCGCGAGCACGCAGGCAGGCCGCTCGCCGCTGTGTTTCCGCGGTTCGCGGGGACGCGCTACGCGGGACTGGCGTTCATTCCATCCACCATCGAGGACATCATCGCCACCGGGGCGCGCATTGTTTTTCTCGCACTGCCGCATGGTGTCGCGGCGGGCTTTGCCGCGCCTTTGATCAAGGCGGGGTTGCGCGTCCTGGATTTGAGCGCGGACTTTCGCATCAAGGACATGGCCACCTACGCGGAGTTTTATGGCGAAGCGCACCACGCACCGGAACTCGCCGCGATGTCGGTTTACGGCCTCTCGGAGATTTACCGCGGGCAGATCAAGGCCGCGCAACTGGTCGCGTGCCCCGGCTGCTATCCGACGAGCATTTTGCTGCCGCTCATCCCGCTGCTGCGGCGCAGGCTCATCAAGGCGGGAAGCATTTGTGTGTTCAGCATGAGCGGCGTCAGCGGGGCGGGGAGGACGGTGAAGGCGGATTTGCTTTTTGCCGAGTGCAACGAAAGCGTTCGTGCCTACAGCGTGCCGAAACACCGCCACCTCGCCGAGATCGAGCAGGAACTCAGCGCCGCCGCGGGCCACACGGTCGCGATCAATTTTACGCCGCACCTCATTCCGGTGAATCGTGGCATCCACACGACCATCTACGCCGCCCCCGAGGAGGGCGCGGAGCCCTCGCAGATCGCCGCCGCATTCGCGGAGGAATACGCGGGCGCAAAATTCGTCCGCATCCTCGGCGACGCAGGCAATTTGCCTGACACGAAAATGGTGACCGGGACGAACTTCGTGGACATCGCATGGCGGCACGACCCGCGCACCGGCAGGTTGGTGCTGCTGAGCGCCGAGGACAATCTCGTGAAAGGCGCCGCGGGCCAGGCCGTGCAAAACCTGAACCTCATGTGCGGCTGGCCGGAGGATGCCGCGCTGTAGGCGGGGTTACCGTTCACTGGGGGCGTGGCGGCGATGACGGCATCATGGCGAACTCACATGTGGGAACTCGTCAAAGGTCTGGAATTGGAATGGCTTGTCCCCGCATGAAGTTTATCGCGGTTGCCGTCCTTGCCTCGTCCTCGTTTCTCGACGCACAGGACGCGCAATTTCGCCCGTGGCCGGAGTATCAGGTCATCATGTGGATCGGCGACAGCGCGCATAAGGCGCCGGAAAAGCTTCCGGTGTTTTGGGGCCGTCTGCGCGAGATGGGCGTGACTGCGGGGATGGTGCATGGCGACGGTGATTTGAAGCCGCTGCTCGATGCGAAGTTCCCGTATTACGTCGAGAACATGGTGAACAAGGGCTTGTGCCTGAAGTGGAGCAGCAAGGTGCGCGATTGGGACAAATGGGTCACGCAGTGGAAGGGTCCGCGCGATGAGGCGGGGCTGGTGCGCGAGTATTGTTTCGACGATCCCCAGTGGCGCGGCTGGGCGCGCAGGGAGATGCAGTCGCTGGTGAAAAAGAACGCGTCCCATGCGCCGTTGCTCTACGACATTCGTGACGAACTGAGCGTGACGCAGTCGGCGAACCCCTTCGACTATGACTTTCACCCGCTCGCGCTCGCAGGCTTTCGCGAGTGGCTGAGGAAGCGTTACGCGTCGCTCGACGCGCTCAACGCGGAATGGGAGACGCAGTTCAAGACTTGGGACGAGGTGAAACCTTTCACGACGGACAAGATCAAGAACCGCATGGCGGGCGGCGGCGCCGCGCCCCGGGGGAACCCGGACTGGCAGGCGGTGCAGCGGCTGAAATTCGACCCCGCCGAGGCGCGAAAGAAGGCGACGGCGTGGAATTTTTCCCCGTGGTGCGACCATCGCACTTACATGGACGTGTCGCTCGCCGCAGTGCTCGATGACCTCCGCGGCGCAGCGCGCGCGCTCGATCCGAGGACACCCGTGGGAATCGAGGGAACTCAGATGCCCAGCGCGTTCGGGGGCTATGATTTGTGGCGGCTCTCGCAGGTGCTCGACTGGGTGGAGCCCTACGACATTTGCGATGCACGGGAGATCTTCGGCAGCTTCATGCAGGGGAAGCCGCTGCTCACGACGCTCGGCGAGCAGGATGCGAAACCGGCACGGCGCCGGCTGTGGCATCTGCTGCTGCTTGGCGACAAAGGCTGCATTATTTGGTGGAGTGAGGATTGCATTGATTGGAAGTCCGGCGATTACGCGCTCACGCCACGTGCGAAGGTGCTCGCGCCGGTGCTGGCAGAAATGCGCTCGCCGCTCGCGAGGATATTTTTGCGCGCGCAGCGCGAGACGGATCCGATCGCGATCCACTATTCCCAGGCGAGCATCCAGGCTGCGTGGCTGCTGGAGAGCACGGTGGACGGCTCCACATGGCTGCGGCGTTTCTCGAGCTACGAGGCTGCGAATAACAGGCACGCACGAGTCCGGCACGCATGGCTGGAGACGCTGCAGGACCTTGGCTACTCGCCCCGTTTCGTGAGCAGCGAGCAGGTTGAAAACGGCGCGTTGAAGGATTTCAAAGTGCTCGTGCTCCCGCAGTCGTGGGCGCTCACGGACAAGGAGGTGCCGCCGCTGAAGGAGTGGATCGCGTCTCCGAAATCCGCAGGAACCGCGCTGGCGGATGGGACGCCGGGGCTTTTCGACGGCCATGGGCGGCTGCGCCCGCGCAGCCCGCTGGAAAGCGAATTCCCGCTCAGTGCCGAGCCGCTCGCCCGAGCCGCTGGCGGGGCGGGTTTGCCGATGGACATGGCGAAGCTCGCCTCCGTCCGCGTCTCCGCGTCTCCACCCGCCGCGTGGTACGAATGGCTCGCGAAACAGGTCGCGGTGCCGCTCACCGTGAAAGTCCCGCCGGAGGCCCGCGTTCAGACGCATCGCTTCCGCCTCGGCCAGGCGCGGCTGCTCGCATTCGAGCGAAACATCAGCTACTCGATGGGCGAGGATCTGAAGCAAGGCGGTGGCAATGCAGCGATCGAGAAGCCCGTCGAAATCACCGCGACACTCGCCGCCCCTGCGCACGCCTACGACCTGCGCACCGGCAAGCATCTTGGCCAGACCTCGACGCTGAAGTTCACGCTCGACCCGTGGCAGCCGTCGCTTTTCGCGCTCAGCGCGCAGAAACTTCCGGGTGGCGACATCGTCGCAGAGCTGCTGAAGATGGCGAAATAATGTAATTTCGGCATTCAGTGACTCTCAACTTGCCGCTGCAAAATGTCGCGCATAGTGTGCCAGTCTCTCTACACGCGAACTTTTTCCATACATGAGCCACACTTCCGCCACCGCCACGACGCAGGGCAGCCAAAAGGTATCCACCATCAACGAAAGCATCATCCGGATTGCCGGCGACTCGCAGGACGGAATCCAGGCGATTGGCGGCTTCCTTGCGCGGCTCGCCGGGCGAAGCGAGCAGGAGGTGATGACCTTCATGACCATCCCGTCCACGATCTCCGGCGGACCCTCCATTTTCCAGGTCCGGATCGGAAGCGGCGAAGTCCTGAGCGCGGGTGATGAGGCGGATGTGCTGCTGTGCTTTTACGACCACAGCTACGAAAATCACATCAGCTCGCTCAAGCGCGGCGGCATCGTTCTCTACGACAGCGATCATGTGACCCCGAAGGAGGAATTCCTCGGCACCTATCGTCACGTTGGCGTCGCCGTTTCCAGCCTCACCGTCGAGGCGATCGGCGGCACCGGGCGTGACAAGGGCAAAAACATCTACGCGCTCGGGCTCATCGCGCGGATGTTCGACTTGGACGTGCCGAAGCTCACACGGCTCATCGAGGAGCGTTTTGGCGGAAAAGATCCATCGGTCGTGAAAAACGCGCTCGACTGTTTCAACGCGGGTTACGGGCACCAGCTCCAGGGATTGCTCGAGTCGTTCAAATTCGAGCACGCGGACTTGTCCGGCATGCAGCAGGTCGTGATGAGCGGCAACGAGGCGCTCGCCTACGGCATCATCGCCGCGGGTGTTCGTTTTGGCGCCGGGTATCCGATCACTCCATGGAGCGAGATCATGGAATTGCTCCGGCGCGAATTGCCGAAATACGGCGGCACCTTTGTGCAGACCGAGGATGAGATCGCTGCGATCTCGATGGCCCTGGGCGCGAGCTATGGCGGGCGCGTTGCGGTGACCGGTTCGAGCGGCCCGGGAATTTCGCTCAAGACCGAGGCGCTCGGCTGGGCTTCAATGGCCGAGATGCCCGTCGTGATCATTGACGTGCAGCGAGGCGGCCCCAGCACGGGGATGCCCACCAACCAGGAGCAGAGCGACCTGAACATCGCGTGCTTCGGGGGCCACGGGGACAGCCCGCGCGTGGTGCTTGCGCCGGCCAGTGTTGAGGACTGCTTTTACACCGCCATCGAGGCGGTGAACATCGCGCGCAAGTTCAGCACGCCAGTCATCATCCTCAGCGACCAGGCCATCGCCACGCGCATCGAGGCGTTTCCCGCCCCCGATTTGAAGACCGTGTGCCAGGACATCTCGCCGGACTTCACCCCTGTCGCAGACCACAAGCCCTACGACCTTTCCGCGCCCGACGGCATCACCCGACACATCGCGCCCGGCACTCGCGTCGCGAGCGGAAAATACCCGGTCGCCACCGGGCTCGAGCACGACGAACTCGGCCACCCCACCGGCTCCGGCAAACTCCACACGCTGATGAATGCGAAGCGCCGCAACAAGCTCCGCAAACTCGCCGAGGAATTGCCTTCGACAAAAATTTACGGAGCGCCGGAGGGCCTGGTGCTCATCGTGGGCTGGGGTTCGAGCAAGGGCCCGATCGAGGAGGCCGTGAAGCTGGGCCGCCAGCAGGGCGAGGCGGTCTCCGGTTTGCATATCAAATACATCAACCCTCTCCCGAACGGACTCGAGAAGCACTTCAGCGGATTTACCCACGTGGTGGTTGCCGAGATCAACGACGAGGGTCTTTACGGTTACGGCCAGCTCGCCTCCCTCCTGCGCGCCCGTTACTGCGATCCGCGCATCAAGAGCGTGACGAAGACCGACGGTCTTCCATGGAAGGTCAGGGAAATCCTCCAACGAGCCCTCGCCGCCGCAAAGTAAAACGCACCTTTTTCTTACATGACCACCATCGCCATTCCAAACGCACCGCTTCAACGCACCGGCATCGCAGCGACCCTCCCAACGCCAGCGCCACTCGCCGATTCCGACCGCAAGCCGCTCACGAAAAAGGAAACCGCCGCCGACCACCCGACATGGTGCCCCGGCTGCGGCGACTTCAGCGTCCTCGCGCTTTATTACAAGCTCATCGAGAAGCGCAAAATGGAGCACGAGAAAATCACGACCGTCGCCGGCATCGGCTGCTCGTCGCGCTTCCCGTACTTCGTGCAGGCACACGGCGCGCACTTCATCCACGGCCGCGCGCTGCCCTTCGCCACCGGCGTGTCGCTCTCCCGCCCGGATCTCCATGTGTTCGTCTTCGGCGGCGATGGGGACGCATTTTCCATCGGCGGCAACCACTTCACGCACACCGCGCGCAAAAACATCAAGCTGACCTACGTCGTCATGGACAACTTCGTGTACGGCCTCACGAAGAAGCAGACTTCGCCGACATCGCCGCTTGGTTTCAAATCGAAGACCGACGTGTGGGGCAGCACCGACCGGCCCATCAATCCGATGAAGCAGGCCATCAGCGCCGGCGCCACTTTCGTCGCGCGCGCCACCGCGACGAACCTCCCGCACCTGCTGAAGCTGATGGAGGCCGCGATGGATCACGACGGCTTCTCGTTCATCGAGTGCCTCAGCGAGTGCATCGAATTTTTCCCCGGGGCATTCGACGCCGCGATCCCGCGCAAGGGCGGCACTTTCCCCGAGATCCCCGCCGACCACGACGTGACCGACGAGTATGCCGCCTACAAACTGTGCGACGCGCCGTGGCCCGGCATGTTCGGCACATTTTTCAAAGTGAACCGCCCGACCAAAAACGCGAACGAAGCGAAACTGATCAGCGACAGCCGCGCGAAACTCGGCGGCGCGGCCGACTGGGAGATCCTGCAAAAGAATTTCGACCGGATGAAATAGCGGCCCGTGCCGCGTTTCACCGCGGGCCTGCGCGCAGTGAACCTCCCGGCTACTCCGCCGGCGCCCTGCGCTTGAAAACCACCTCCAGGACGCGCCGTCCATCGGCCTTCGTGACTGTCACTTCGAAATCCTCGATCTGGGCCTTCTCCCCGCCTTTTGGCAGATGGCCGATGAGCTGCGTCACGTAACCGCCCACCGTGCTGACATCGTCGCTCGCAAGTTCCAGCCCGAGCATTTCATTCAGCTCGTAAAGCCCGAGCGTCCCGTCCACCGAGAACTCGTCCTTCGCCACCTTTCGCACCTCCGGCTTCTCCGCGTCGAACTCGTCCTGGATGTCGCCGACGATTTCCTCGAGCACATTGTCCAGCGTCACGATCCCCGCCGTGCCTCCGAACTCATCAATCACCAGCGCGACGTGCGCATGGCGGCTCAGAAAAAACGCGAGCAGCTTCTCCAGCGGCATCATCTCGGGGACATTGTGCAGCTCGCGCTTGATGCTCTCGATTTTCGGCTCGGGCCCGCGCATGAGCTTGAGGATGTCCTTGATGTGGACGAGGCCGATCGTCTCATCGAGATGCCCGCGACAAAGCGGGAAACGTGTGTGCCGGCTCTCCAGGGCGCGGCTCAGGTTCTCCTCAAAGGAATTCTCCGTATCGAGAAACACGACCTCGCCGCGCGGCGTGGAAATATCCCGCACCACCCGCTTCTGCAGGTCGAGCGCGTTGATCAGGATTTCCTTTCCGACCGCGCTCACTTCCTGCGCTTTCGCGCTCTCGGCAAAAATCATCCGCAGTTCCTCCTCGCTGTGCGCGATCTCATGCTCACCCGCGGGCTCGATCCGGAAAATGGCCCGCAACATCCAGTTTGAAAGCACATTCAAGCTCCAGATGGCGGGTTTCAGCAGCTTGTAAAAGAAGTCGAGCGGTCGGCTCACCCAAAGCGTGGCGGGCACCGGCTTGCGGATCGCGAGAATCTTCGGCACCTGCTCGCCGAGCGAGATATGGAATGCCGTGATGAATGCGATCGCGATTCCGAAACTCAAGGTCCGGATGAGCGTTTCATTATCCATCCCCAGTTGGAGAAACAATGGGGTGAGCATCGCGGCGAGATACGGCTCGCCGAGGGCTCCGAGCACGAGGCTCGCGAGAGTGATCCCGAGCTGGCACGCCGACAAATACGCATCCAGGTGATCCAAAATATGCCGCGCCAGGCGCGCGTTCCTTTTCCCCTCATCCACCAGCGAGTCGAGCTGGCTCGCCCGGATTTTCACCAGCGCAAACTCCGCCGCGACAAAAAATCCGTTGAGCGCCACGAGCAGGAAGATGATCGCCAGCCGCAGCACGATCGTTCCCCCGTCGCTCCATTCGCGGGTGATTGCCTCGCCCCCTCCGATGGAGGCCATGACTGCGAAAATGGTGTTCACTCAGGAAAGCGAACGAGCCGCAGACCGGAGGCCTGCGGCTCGTGAAAGTTGCGCAAGGCGCTTGCTACCAGGAGGACTTCGTCACTCCCGGGATGAGGCCGTTGCTCGCCAGTTCGCGGACGGCGATACGGCTGAGCTGGAAGCGGCCGATGTAGGCGCGCTTGCGGCCCGTCGCATTGCAGCGGCGGCTGAGGCGCACAGGGCTTGCATTGCGCGGGAGCATGGAGAGGCCGACGTAATCGCCCTTCTTCTTCAACTCCGCGCGGAGTGTTGCGTATTTTGCGACGGTTTTGGCTTTGCGTTTTTCGCGTTCGAGCCAGCAGGTTTTTGCCATAGAGTTCTGTAAATTGAGGGGCGGAAACTATGGGCGGCCGTCCGAAAGGCAAGCCCCATTTCTGGCTTTGTCCGGGCGCGATTCGAGCGACCGGGGCGCAGCCCGGAGTTTTGGAGGGCGAGTCCGGCGCAGCGGCATCGGCAGCGGCGGGTTCGCCGTGATACGCTGGAAAAAAGGCCCATTCACCGCGCTCAAGCTCCGCGTGAACCGCGGCCCCGGCCCCGAGTTCCTCGCGGTGGATACCGAGCCGGACTACGTGGACACCGTCAAACCCGCCGCCGGGCAGACGGCGGTGTACAAATACCAGGGTATCTACCTCATCTGCGACGCGGAGTACGGCCAGTGGAGCGACTGGATCGAGATCACCGTGACGGGGTGAAGGGAAAGTGGCACAGCCATCCTGGCTGTGGGGCACACGGGCGTCCCGCGCGCTCCAGTTTCCCACGGCACTCCCTGCTCGCGGGAAGGATGCCCGCCTGCCCCACAGCCGGGATCCCGGCGGGCCGGGATGCCACATCTTCGCCCCGCGATTTGGCCTCGCCTTTCTCACCCACGCGCCAGACTCTCCCACCCGCCAGCGATGACCACTTTCACCCGAGCAAACACAGACGCCCAAGCAGGGAGCCGGACGACGGTGACGACCTACCATCACCACGACGCGCTGGGCAGCGTGATCGCGCTCACGGACGGGACCGGCGCGGTGATCGAGCGGTACAAATACGACGTGTTCGGCCAGCCGACATTCCTCGCGCCGGACGGGGTGACGGTGCGTGCGGAGTCGAGCTACGGGAACAAGTTCCTGTTCACCGGCCGCGAATGGTTGCCGCTGAGCGGCGGATATCACCTGGTGATCAACTACGGCAGTTCGTCCCCCCCCACATGGCAGCCGCTGCCCGGCGGCAACCAAGTGGGCCTCTACGACTACCGCAACCGCGCCTACACCGCGCTGCTCGGAAGGTTCATGCAGACCGACCCCATCCGCTTCGACGCAGGGGATGCGAATTTGTACCGGTACGTGGGGAACGGGCCGCTTAGTGGCACCGATCCTTTCGGGCTCAAAGAGAAGGACACGTTGGAAAACGCCAAGTCAACTATAAAAGTTTGCGATAAGAATGGCTGTGACATGTTCAAGGTCAAGAGTTTACTTGACCTAGCAACACTGATGTCTTATATCCGAACACTCCCGCAAGGAACGTACACGGCCATTACTATTGCTGGCCACGGAAGTACTGTTGGGAGCACCGTATTGACCGAGCAAGAGATGAAGAGATTGGCGAGCTTACTTGATGCGATCTTGACTAAAGATGCAAAGGTCTATCTGAACGGTTGCGAAACTACGAGTGATGCGGAATGGTTGTCCACAATGCTTCCTGGACGTACTATTAGCGGCAATGAAAATGGAGCCGGCTATCTCGGCGGCGTCACAACTATTCGGGATCCGCGGCACCCTTTTACTCCAAAAAACGAAAAATCGTTCAAAGACGGAAAAGAAGTGCCGCGTAATCTGCCATGATTCAGTCCGAAGCTGACACACACAGGCACATGGATAAGCAAAGACGTATGCGGCGCATCGTTTTCTTGTCGGCTGCGATTGCATTCGCATTCTTAGCTTCTAAGATTTACAAAACATATACCTCGCCTGAACAACTGAACGATGATTGTGCCCAGATAATTCTGTCTGGATTTGAAGATAGTGAGGATATCAATGCCTTCGCCTTTAAAAAACTTCAGCCGTTTGTTAGAACTTCCGATACACTCAGTCCGAAAGGCTATGAATTGCGCAGTAATATACCCTTGCAAAAAAGGGGGGTTCTTAAAGGAATATTTGAATTGTCGAGCGAGACGCGAAATTTCCGATGGAGGCAGCCCGGATTTAAACCGGATCATCTTATCCAAATTACAAAAAGAAATGGCATTAAGCTGTCTATATGGATTTCAATGAACGATGGTGTCCTAACAATTAGTGACGTAGGGTCTGTTTGGCTGCCAAGTATGACAACTGAGAATTTGCGGCGCTTCTTTGCAGAGCTGAAATGGGATACAATAGAGGCAGCCAATAGCGGGCGGGTGCCAGCTACGCCAAAATGATTGGATTCCGCGAAAGAGGTTGATTCGTCGAACTTACCCTGCGGGCTGCGTCGTTGCACTCCTCGTCTCAAACGCGGTGCGTTTGTCTTCGACTCACGCCTTACACGAAGCAGGCCATTCGACAGGCTCAGGCCAGAATGCCTTGTCATTCTATTCATCCGAACGCATCAACACACGGGCCCGCCCCATCATTGATGCTTGGTAGTGACCAAGAAAGCTTCGCACTTTGGTTGGAGACGATGGTGCTGCTTATCAGGGGTGCTCCAGGACTTTCCCCGACCACTTACTGGAAGAGGGGCTATCCGCCCAGCAGGGACATCTCGGCTTTTGGCTGGCGCACGGTTGCCGCCGTCCTGCGTTCGGAATAGCGGTCGGAACGGGTGGCCCAGATGGAACGGATGCTCTCCAGCAGCATGGAGTCGTCCGCGGTCTCGCGAACAAGGGTGCGCAGGTCGTGCCCGGTGCCGGCGAAGAGGCATGTGTAGAGTTGTCCGTCCGCCGCGAGCCGCGCGCGGGTGCAGCCACGGCAGAACGGGTGAGTGACGCTGGCGATGATGCCGATTTCCCCACCGTCGCCGGTGCGGTAGCGGAGGGCGGTTTCGCCATCATAACTCGGAGGGAGCCGGGTGAGCGGTTCAGCGATGCGCTCGCGGATTTCCGCGGCGGGGACGACGTCGCTCATCCGCCAGCCGTTGGTGTTGCCCACATCCATGTATTCGATGAAGCGGAGGATGAACCCGCCGCCGCCGAACCGCCGGACCATCGCTGGGATTCCGTCTTCGTTCACGCCGCGGCGGACGACCATGTTGATTTTGATCGGCGCAAAGCCCGCGTCCAGCGCGGCGTCGAGTCCTGCGAGTACATCGGCCACGGGGAAATCGGCGTCGTTCATCGCACGGAAGGTTGCGTCGTCGAGCGAATCGAGGCTGACGGTGATGCGGCGGAGGCCGGCCTGGCGGAGAAGGCGCGCATTTTTTGCGAGGAGGCTGCCGTTGGTGGTGAGCGTGAGGTCGCGCAGGCCGGGGATGGCGGCGAGCTGGGCGACGAGCCGCGCGATGTCGCGGCGGAGAAGGGGTTCGCCGCCGGTGAGGCGGATTTTTTCCACCCCGAGCGATACGAAAACGCGCGCGATCCGGGTGATTTCCTCGAAGCTGAGAATCCCTGCCCGCGGAAGGAAGTCGTAGCCGTGGCCGAAGACTTCGCGTGGCATGCAGTATCGGCAGCGGAAGTTGCAGCGGTCGGTAACGGACACGCGCAAGTCCCGCAGCGGGCGGGCGAGTGTGTCTGTCGTGGTGTCGGGCATCGCGCTGCACATAGCGGGCGCGCGACGGGGCGGCAATCAACGAGTGCGCGCGGGTGGCATGCCCCCGCCGAAGCGGCATGCTCAGGGGGTTTTCGGCGGCGCACCCCGGTTTCGGAGAAGCCGCAGGGCGGGGGCGGTGACCGCGAAATCATCCGTGGAATTTCGCTCGCACACATTGTCTTCCATCAACCCGGTGACGTCGCCGGCGGTGATGATTCCGCGTCCGTTTTCAACGCATTCGTTCGCGAATATCTCCACCGTTGTGCCAGGCCCCGACAGCGAGATCCCGGCACCGTGGTTGTCGCCGCAGGTGTTGCCATCGAGAATCACAGCCGGGCCGCCGCTGATGAGAAAGCCGGCGCCGGAATTGCACGCTACGATGTTCCGGCGCGCGATGATGCTTGTGCCGCTGCCGCTGCCGCTCACGCCATCGCCGGCGTTTGCCGTGATTGAACATCCCTCGATGCGGAGCATGGCGCCGAGGTGTGAGAAAAGGCCGGTGCCGCGATTCGATTCGATCACTCCCATCCGGCATGTCACGCGCGTTGCCTCGCCGGCGGCCGAGATGCCCCAGCCATTTTCCCGCGCGGTGAATCGCTCCATGTAGGCATCCGCCCCGCCGACGGCGCGCAGGCCGTGGCCCGAATTGTCGCACGCGGAGCAATCGAGCACCTCGGCATGGACTGCCGGGCCATCGAGGTGTACTCCGTCGCCGGAACTGGCGGAGAAAGCGCAGTGTTTGAGGCGGAGCTGGGCGCCCTCCGTGGCGAGCAGGCCGTGGCCGCGCGCGGCGGAAAATGTGCAGCGTCGCAGCTCGACGGCAGCCCGGCGAATTTCGCAGAGCGGGGCGTCTCCATCGCCGCGCTCGTGGATGAGATGGAGGCCGGAAATGCGTGCGTCCACGGCATCCTCGATCACAAGCACGGGACATCCCGCAGGCCCGCGCAGCATCGCGCCTGCAAGGGCCTCGATCGTTACGCCATCCGGAAAACGAATGGTCTCGCGGACTACCGCCGGGGCCGTGAGCAGCACCGTGTCACCTGGTTGAGCGGCGGCGAGCGCGGCGGGGAGATCCGGGAATTCACCGGGGACACTCAGCGTTCGTGGAGCGGGTCGGTCGGTCATTTGACTGGCGGGTCCGCGTGCGGATGCGCGCGGATCGGGTGCTGCCATAGCACTACCGCCGCACCCTGTGGGTGAAAGGCGGTATTTTACAAGAGGCGGGGAGTGCCTGCCGGGAGGAGGGCGGGGGATGTTGCTGTTCAGCGTGAGAACCTTCCACTCGCCGTGGCGTCCTTCGTGCGCTATTTCTCCCGCATGCCAAGGCTCAATTTTGAAGTCACCGTTCCTTCGTCCACGCCTTCCGGCGATCGCATTGTCATTGCCGGCACGGACAGCGCCCTCGGCAACTGGCAGCCGGAGCGCGGGCTGGAACTGGATCGCGGCAAGGATGGAAAATTCCGGGGCGCATGCGATCTGCCGTTCGGGCTCATCGAATTCAAAATCACCCGGGGGAGCTGGGAGAATGAGGAGGCGTGGCCGGATGGCGCGCCGGTATTCAACTACCAGTATCTCATCTCGCACGACCTGGATCTCTCCATTGAAGTCGAGCACTGGAAAGACCTCCCGCCTGTGGAGCCGGACCTCCTCCACGGCAAAGCCATTGATGTCGAACTCACCGCCAACCAACTCGGCCACAACCGGCACGTGGCCGTGTGGCTCCCGCCCTCGTATCTTCGCAGCGGCGACTCCCGCCACCCGGTCCTTTACCTTTTCGACGGGCAGGATTCGCTGGGCGTCTTCTCATCGCCGGACAATGACACCCTCGCCGTGGAGGAGAGCGTGCGCCGCCTCGCGCGGGCGGGCCTCATCATCGAGCCGGTCATCGTCGCCGTTTTTCACAGGTCCGATTTTGGAGAGCGCGACACTGAGCTGTCCCCGCAATGTGACGGGCCGAAAATGGCCGATTTCCTGGTCCACGATTTGAAGCCGTTCATAGACTGGACATTTTGCCGCGACCGCGTGCTCCGCGAGACCAAGCACACGGCGATCCTTGGGTTTGGCCTCGGTGGAGCACTTGCGCTGTGGATGGCCGCGAAACACACGGACACCTTCGGATGTTTTGCCTGTCTTTCGCCCTATTACCCGGATCTCAGCGGCGACCGGCCCGCCGAGTGCCAGCTCATCCACACGCTCAAGGCATCCCGCACGCTTCGGCCCGGGAAGGCTCGCATTTACATGGATCACGGCACTCTCGGCATGGATGCCGCGATTTCCCCCTATCAGGAAAAGGCGACCGCCACGTTGCTGGCGAAGAAACTTGCCGAAGGGCGGGACTTCACGGTGAACACGGCGCGTGGCGCGGAGCACAATATCACGGCGTGGAAGGGCCGTCTCGGTGCGCCGCTCACTTTCCTGTTCGGCCCGGCATAGCGGGGAGACAGCGGCTGGGCCTACGTTCCGGCGGCGGCCATGTCCTTGTTGTAAATCTGCTCCTCGAAATCGCGGAGACTCGGCTTGATGGTGCGGAGTTCGCCGCATTTTCCGGCGATGGCTTCCTGCGTCTTCAGGCCGTGGCCGGTGATGCAGAGCACGGCTTCCTCGTCGCGCGGAATCTTTCCGCTTTCGATCAGCTTCCGCGCGCACGCGACGGTGACGCCGCCCGCCGTCTCGGCGAAAATGCCCTCGCACTCGGCGAGGAGTTTGATGCCTTCGACGATTTCCTCGTCGGTGACATCCTCGGCAAAGCCGCCGGTCTGCCGCATGGCGTGGATGGCGTAATAGCCGTCGGCGGGGGTGCCGATGGCGAGGGATTTGGCGATGGTGTCGGGCTTGGATACGGGCTTCACGATGTCGGTTCCACGCTTCATCGCGTGGGAGATCGGGCCGCAGCCGGTGGCTTGGGCGCCGTGGACGGAGAATGCGCTGCCGTGGACGATGCCGCATTTTACAAACTCGCCGTAGGCCTTGTGGATTTTTGTGAGCAGTGAGCCGCTGGCCATCGGGATGACCGTGTGGCGCGGGATGCGCCAGCCGAGCTGCTCGCAAATCTCGAAGCCCATGGTCTTGCTGCCTTCGGCGTAATACGGGCGGAGGTTCACGTTCACGAAGCCCCAGCCGTATTTGCCGGCGATCTCGGAGCAGAGGCGGTTGACCTGGTCGTAGGGGCCGTGGATGCCGATGACGTTGGTGCCGTACACGAGGGAGCCGAGGACTTTGCCCTGCTCAAGGTCGGCGGGGATGAGGACGTAGCTTTTCAGCCCGGCTGCGGCGGCGTTGGCGGCGACGCTGTTGGCGAGATTGCCGGTGCTGGCGCAGGCGACGACCTCGAAGCCCAGTTCGCGCGCGCGGCTCAGCGCGACGGAGACGACGCGGTCTTTGAACGAGAGGGTGGGGTAGTTGACGGTGTCGTTCTTGACGAAGAGCGTCTTGATGCCGAGAGCGGCGGCGAGGCGGTCCGCCTTGACGAGGGGCGTGAAGCCGACCTGCCTGCCGACGGTCGGTTCGCCGTCAATCGGCAGCAATTCGCGATAGCGCCACATGCTCTGGGGACGCGACTCGATGACCTCGCGGGAGATGGATGTCTTGATGGCGTCGTAGTCGTAGGCGGCCTCGAGCGGGCCGAAGTCGAACTCGCAGACGTGGATCGCCTTTTTATCGTAGAGCTTGCCGCATTCGCGGCACTTGAGATTGCTGAAAAAGGGGCGGTTGCTTTTGTCCATGTGCGTAAAGGTAAAACTGCTGGCCCTTGCGCGAGAGTGGCGAAGTGGGACGATGTTCCCTGACTTCGCTCCCATCTTCCCCGGCTTGCGCCAGGCTGGATTTGGCACCTGGCCCCCCTGCTTGCGCAGGAGCGGTTGCCGTGGCGTCGTCGGGCCAGTAACCCTCAGCCACTCTCGATAAGAGCGGGGTGAGGTTTAGGCGCGGCGTTCCGGTGCGTCAACGGCGATTTTTCCGCTCACGAAAAGGGCTAGTTGTTCCGTTCCGTCCAGCGGTCGCGGTCGGAATAGAGGACGTAGTGTGCGGCACCGAGGAAGAAAATCGGGCGGGAAGTCTTGAGGCCGAAGTTTGCCGCTGCGCGCGGATCGCGGATGATGAATGCCTTCCATTCCTTGAATTCGCCCACGGCCACATCGCTGAGGAGCCCCTTGAATCCGGTGAGGGGCGTGAACATCAGGCCGGTGATGTGGTTGTTGAAACGGAAATCGTTCAGCTCGTTGAAATCCCCCATCGTCAGCGGCAGCCACAGGCTCTTGCGGTCGGCGTACCATGCGGTCGCCCACGGCATGTCGGAGCAGATGATGTCCTTGTCGGTGTACCAATCGTTGAGGTCCGCAATGAGGCGCGGGACGTAGGGTGGCCAGACAAAGCCCAGCTTGGGAGGATCCGTGTAATTGCTAAAGAGAGGCAGGCCGTTGAGGAAGACGATGAACACCTGGAAGCTGCGGTTGAAGATGGGGATGTTTGCAACCTTCTTGGACTGCACTGTGAAGCGGCTCCACATCATCAGGAGCAGCGAAAGCCCGTAGAACACGAACAATGGGATGAACAGGACATGCAGGTCGTTAGACTGCAGTTCAGTCTGCAAATCGTAGTCGCCGAAGCCGAAAATGGACATCCCAGCGACGCCGAAGATCCACATGCAGACGACCGCCCACCGAAGCGCGCACGTCTGGCGGTTCCGGTAGTTGTGCATGAGGGCGAGGAAGAAGAACGGAGCGAGCAGATTCTTGCCAAAGTAACCGAGCAGCCTGCTGAATTGCTCGATGGTTTGCGTCTGGATCTTTGAGCGAAAATTCGAGGGCTGCACCTCGTCGTCGGGCTTTGAAAGGGTCCGCATGATCTGCGATTCGGTGCCGCGGATCTGGAAGAGTTTCGTCACCGCTCCCAGGCCTCCCCATGTGCCGGTCAGTTGGTGGGTGCGGATCAGCCATGGTGCGTTGATTACAAACGCGACAACGAGCATCATCGCGGCATGGCGTCCAATGGGGCGGAAGTTGAACACGGCGTGGATGAGCAGGCCGATGAAAAGAAAAGCCGTGAGCCCGTGCGCGAGCGCAAGCAGGCCGAAGCACCCGGCCACGCCCGCCAGCCACGGCCAGACCCGGGCTTTTTCCTGCTCTGCGGCGAGCGCGCGCGTGTAGAGGTACGCAGCGAGGCTGAAGAGGAAAAGCATCAGCATCTGCGGGAGCCCGGTGGAGCTGAACTGCCAGAAATGATCGCAGAACAACATCATCAGCACGCCGAGCACCGCCAGCGAGCGATCGAAGAGCATCTTCGCGGTGAAGTAATTCACGAGCACCGACAGGATGAAAAACAAGACCGCCACGCACGCGATGACCTGATCCGCAGGGTGGATAAATTCGTTCGGTTTCATCGTCCAGTAGTCTGCGTTCCCCTTCTCGTTGGTGCGGCGCTTGTAATGGTCGCTCACGCCGACGACCACTCGCAGCGCAAGGGAATTGATGAACGGATTCAGCGGCGCGTGGAAATAATCCGGGATGTTCCCTTTTGTCGGGCCATCGGGTTCCAGAAATTTACTGAAGGCATTTTCGGGATTGCCGTCCTTGGATGAGAGTTCGACGAGGGTGATGGCCGCCGGCTTGATCACCTTGGTCGAAAACCCGTTTCCCCGCATCAATTCGCGCGCAATGACCGCCTGCTCCATTCCCTTCGCATGGGAGAGGCCGCGGAACATCGCCTGGTGCCCGCCCTGGGTGTTGAGCTGGTTGATGAAAAGGTGGGCGACCACCTGGTATGCGGCGACGATGAGGATCAGGAGAAGGGCGATCCACCAGCGGCCCTTGCCGTGTTCGAGGTTGTGGACAAACTTTTGTGCGGTGAATTCAGACGCCATGGCTTGGAGATGGAGTTGTGGGATCGGACGCGTTACCGGTTTCTTCGGAACGCATTTCTGCGAGGCGCCTGTGCATCGTGCGCCGGCTGATTCCGAGGATCTTTGCGGCCTTTGTTACGTTGCCGCCGGTTTCTTCGAGGGCGCGCACGATCATTCGCGACTCGGTTTCCTGCAAGTTCAAATGCCCGCCGGCTTTCCCGATGGCCGGGATTTTCACGCCTGCGATCGTGGTGGGGGCGGCGGCGGCGCCCTCGCGCACGGTCGGCGGCAGGTCTCGGAGGGTGATCTTCGGTCCCCCGGCCATGACCACCGCCCGTTCGATGGCAGCGCGAAGTTCGCGGATATTGCCGGGCCACGGATATCTCTCCAGCGCCACCAGCCCGTCAGCGGTCAGTTCGCGGTAAGGTTTGCCATTTTCCTCCGCGGCGACTTTCAGGAAATGCGCGACAATGAGCGCGATGTCCTCCCGGCGCTCGCGAAGCGGTGGCATGTGGAGGCGCACGACGCTGAGACGAAAAAACAGGTCGTCGCGGAAATCCCCGGCGGCGACCATTTTTTCGAGGTCGCGATTCGTGGCCGCGACCAGGCGGACGTCCACCTTGACTGGTGTGCTGCCGCCCACGCGCTCGAAGCTGCGTTCCTCGCCGAGCACGCGCAGCAGTTTCACCTGGGTGTTTTTGTCAATCTCGCCGATCTCATCGAGGAAGAGAGTGCCGCCGTTCGCCTGCTCGAAGCGCCCGATCCGCCGCTCAATCGCGCCGGTGAACGCGCCCTTCTCGTGCCCGAACAGTTCGCTCTCGAGCAACTGCGCCGAAAACGCCGCCATGTGGACCGCGACAAATTTCTCCCGGGCCCGTCCGCTCAGGCCGTGGATCGCCTGCGCGATCAGCTCCTTGCCTGTTCCGCTCTCGCCCGTGATGAGCACCGAGGCGCGTGATGGCGCCACCTGCTTCACCGTGTCGAATATCTCCTCCATCACCGGGGAATGCCCGATCAGCCGCTCCAGCCCGAACCGCTTCTCGACCTTCTGCTTCAGCTCCACCACTTCCTTTTCCACCCGTTTCGAGCGCAGCGCGCGTTTGATGAGGATTTCCAGCCGGTCAATGTTCAGCGGCTTCGTCACAAAATCATACGCGCCCCGCTTCATCGCCTCCACCGCCGTGTCCACACCCCCGTAAGCCGTCATCATGATCACCACCGGAGGGTGCGGACGCGCCAGCGCCTTCTCGATCACCGCCATGCCGTCCTCACCGCCGAGCCGCAGGTCGGTGAGCACGAGATCCACCTGCTCGTTTTCCAGCACGTTCATCGCCGAGGTGATGTCAGACGCCACATACACATCGAACGAATCCTCCAGCGAAGTGCGGAGGCCCTCGCGGGTGTGTTTTTCGTCGTCAACGATCAGAATGGTCGGTTGCACAGGGCGGGCGACATAGCCAGCGTGCCACGCTGGCGCAAGAGGCGTATCGGGTTTTCAGGGGAAAAATTCGACTCCCCGGCTTGCGGAGCATCCGGCCAGTTCAGGGCGCGAGCGTTTTTTTGAGGCCCTCGAGGTTTGCGCGGAGGCGGGTTTCAGCGTCCTCGTTGGTGTGGTTCAGGATGCCGATGGGGCCGCGCCAGCCGCTCGCGGCAATGGTGCGCAGGAGTTCGCGGTCGAGCGGCCCTTCGCCGAGGACGAGGATTTTTTTCCCGCGTTCGCGCGTCATGCCGTTGAGGTTGAGCGCGAGAAGGTGAGGCTTCATTTTCTCCAGCAGCGCGGGGAATCGGTCCAGATGCTCGTGGCCGTGGTGCTGGTTGTACACGATGCCGACGTTCTTCACGCCATCCTGCGCGAGGCGCTCGATGATGGCGATCTGGTTCTCCGGCTCGCCGAACCATCCGCCGTGGTTGTAGAGCGCCACCTTCAGCGGCGCGGCCTCGCGTGCGATGGATGCGATCCGCGCCGCCTCGCTCCCGATGCGCGCCTTCTGCTCCGTGTTGTTCCTTGCCGGCCCGCCGCCGCCGCTGACCCACAGTTGCGGCGCGACGCCGTGGCGCTTGAAAAGATCGAGCGCCTTGCGGGCCTCGTCGTTGAGCGTGCTGGGGAACCACCACGCTGTGAGTTCGATGCCGTGCTTCTTCAACGCGGCGAGTTCGTCGTCCCACTGTGCGATGTGCTCGGCGCGGTAATCGTAGGCGAGGCGTTTGATGCCGAGCGCTTCGAGCATCGCCGCGCGCTCCGCGGGGCCGCGCTTTTTCGCATCGAACGGGACGATGCACCACGCGACGAGGTTGCTCTTTTCATAGAGCGGAAAGTCAGCGGCGGAGACCGCGAATGCGAGTGTGATGAGGATGATGATGGCGCGCATGGAGTTCATTTGGTGCAAAATCCCAGTGGACGCGAACCTTTCCCCATGCACGTTGGTGGCGGGCGGGAGCCTGGTCCCCGAGATCCGCCGAAGAGCCGCACCGCTCCCCCCAAGGCGCTTCTCTTCAAGGCTCCCGCCTACTATCCGCCGCGCTGAGTGCTTGCGGGAAATTGCGCCACTGCGCTTCATGGCGGCATCATGCCTGTGCATCCGCTCGAAAAACTGCTCCGCGAACGCATCGCCATCATTGATGGTGCGATGGGCACCACCATCCGCACTTATGGCATGACGGAGGCCGACGTGCGCGGAGGGCGCTTCAAGGATGCGAAGAAGGACATGCTGAACTGCGGTGACTTCTTCTCCCTTACGAAGCCGGAGATGATCTGCGACATCCACCGCCGCTTCCTCGAGGCCGGCGCGGACATCATCGAGACGAACACCTTTGGCGTGACCAGCATCGCGCTCAGCGACTTTTTTGTCGAAGACCCGCGCGAGCATGGCGGGCGGAAGGATCCGGAATTTTTCCAGCGCATCATCGAGGATAAATTCCTGGACGACCTCTCGTGGGAGATGAGCGAGACCTCCGCGCGCCAATGCCGCGAATGGGCCGACCGTATCGCGAATGCCACGGGCCGGCCGCGTTTCGTCGCCGGTGCCGTCGGGCCGATGCAGGTGTCGCTCAGCAATTCGCCGGACGCCGACGACCCCGGCTTCCGCGTCTGCACCTTCGACCAAGTGAAGACCTCCTATGCCCGGCACATCCGCGGGCTCATCGCTGGCGGAGTGGACGCGATTTTGGTGGAAACCATCTTCGATTCGCTCAACGCAAAAGCCGCCCTCGTCGCGACGCAGGAGGTCTTTGAAAAAGACAACGTGAAGCTGCCCGTGATGATCTCGGCGGCCGTCGGTCGCGGCGGCGAAACGCTCGTTTCCGCGCAAACCGTCGAGGCGCTATGGACCGCTGTCGCCCAACTCAAGCCGCTTACCATCGGCCTGAACTGCTCGCTCGGCCCCGATCTCATGCGCCCATTTCTCGACGAACTCGCTTCGAAATCGGACACCTTCATTTCCTGCTACCCCAACGCCGGTCTGCCAAATCCGCTCTCACCCACCGGCTTCGATCTGAAGCCCGCGGACATGGCGCGCTACCTCGGCGAATTTGCCGAGAGCGGCCTGCTCAACATCGCCGGCGGCTGTTGCGGCAACACCCCCGAGCACATCGCTGCCATCGCCAAGGCCGTCGAGGGCCGCCACCCGCGCGAGGTTCCGGGAAAATAGGGAAACCCGCATTCTCCGCGCGCGCCGGCGATTGGTTGAGAGCCCTGATCGCGATCAACCGGCGGGCAACGAGGCCTCACCTCAGAAAGCGGGCATTGCAGAGGGGAAGGGCGGGAGCATCACTTGCCAGTTTTTTTACTGGCTAGCTCCTTGAGTTCCTCGTCGGTCCAGGGCGTCTTGCGGTCGGCGACTTCCTTGCGCACTCGGGCAATCGCGGAGGCTTCGACGGGCTTGCGCCACTTGTGCCAGCGTTCTCCGATGAAGTTGATGACGCTGGCGATTTGCTCGTCGTTGTAGGTTCCTTCCAGCGGGAGCATCAGGCCTTCGCCGTAGGTCACGCCGGCGATGGGTCCGGTCTGGCCTTTCAGAATGACGCGGGCAAGGGCGTCCACGTTGCCGCCGCCGGTGAACCACGGCGACTTCGTAAATGCCGGCGCGAGCAACTTGTCGCCCTGCTGCACGCCCTTGCCGTCGGCACCGTGACAGGTGGTGCAGAGGGTTTCGTAGATTTGTTTACCCTGCCGTGCGGACTCGCCGAGCGCGGCCACGTTTTTCCCGGCGTAAAATTTGTCCAGCAGCGGCGTGATGATCGGGTTGGGGGTCGCGGTGAGCGCCTCCGGCTGATTCAGCCCGGCGGCGTGGTTCGCGAGAACCAACTGTGTGCGCACATGCGCGTCCGAGTCGGCGGTGAGCGCGGCGAGCGCGGCGGCGGTGTCCGCGTCCTTGCTCACGAGCCACGGTTCGGCGAGCTGCACCGCGGCACGGCGGACGCGCGGGTGGGCGTGCTTGGTGGCGGCGAGGATGGTGTCTTTCGTCAACGCCCCGAGCCCCTGCAGCGCCCAGAGCGAGTGAATGCGCGCGTTGGCGTCGGCGTGGCTGGTGGCCATCGCCGTCAGCGCAGGCACCGCCGATTTGTCCGCGCGCGAGACGATCAGCATCTGCGCGGTGTCGCGCCACCAACCGTTGGGATGCGCGAGATGCGCCACGAGTTGCACGGGCGTTTCGTCGAGCATGCGCGGCTGCGGGCCGGCCTTTTTGCCCTCGGGCAAGAAGCGGAAAATGCGCCCGTGGCGGACGACCTCGATCATCCCCCATTTCTTCACGCGATGATAGCGGGCGACCCAAGGCTTGTTGCCGCCCTCCGTCGGGAACCAGGCCTTTTCCTGGATGATGCCGCGGTACATGTCTGAAAAAACGAACGAGCCGTCCGGCGCGGTCTCGGTCCACACGGGCCGGAAATAGGCGTGAGTGCTGCGGATGAATTCGCTCTTGGGAAACGAGTTGTCCGCCACGCCGAGGCCGTCCGTCCACGTGATCGTGCTCATGCGCAGAAGGCGGCCCACCGGCTCGCACGTCACCACGCGTCCGTAAAACTCCGGCATCAAATGACTCCGCAGCACCGTCTGCCCGCAGCACGCCGACAGATCCCGGAGGATGCGCTTTTCGTCAAAATGGTAGCCGCCCGAGGAATCGTCCCACACCGGGCACGAGGCATACGGCACGCGGTAGCCGGGCGCGTGCTCGGGAACCTTCAGGATCGGATACCCGGCGGGAAGCTGGAAGGAGTGCGCGGGATTCGCCCCGCCCGCCCACGAGCAAAAAAGCCGCCCGTCGTCATCGCGCGCCAGGCCCCACTGGCTGATGCGGCCGACATGGTGCTTGCCCGGCGTCAGCTTGCCGTCGGCGTAGCGGAAACGAAAATCATTCGTGCAAATCGTGTTGTCGAGATTCCACAGCATCCCGGAATTCTGATGCTCGATGTTCCCGCGGTTCCCCCCGCCCTCGAAGACCAGCTCGTGGCGGTCGGCGACCCCGTCCTTGTTGTCATCGAAATAGGCGTACACCGAATTGGACTGCGTGAAATTCACCAGCACCCGGTCGTGCAGCGGGAGCACCGTGCGGGGGAGGATCATGTTGTCGATAAACACCGTGCGCTTGTCCATGATCCCATCGCCGTTCGTGTCCACGAGCTTCACCACGCGGCTCACGGGATCGAGCTGCTTCGTGGCGTGTTCGTCCTGCATGTAAGTGCGCCACTCGCAGACATACATCGCCCCGTTGCCATCGAAGGCGAAGCTCGCCGGCTCCTCGACCATCGGCTCGCTCGCGATGCACTCCAGCCGGTAGCCCTTCGGGATTTCCAACAGCTTGATCTGCTCCGCCGGAGTGATCGCGGGAAAGGTCGTATCGGGATTCCAGCCCTCCTTTTCCTGCGCGAGCAGGGTGCCGGCTGCGGCCAACAGGAAGAGGCTCGTGCCTCGGATGGTGCGTGCGATATGTTTCATGGTGCGTAAAGGGCAGGGGATTTACCAGGCGTCCGTGCGGAACGGCGAAGCGGGCAGGCCTTCGCGGTTGTAGAGGTTCGAGCCGGTTGGGTTCATCTCGTATCCGTAGCGGACGGCTGCCGGCTCGGCGACTTCGGGAGAGGAGACGACGACGCTGTCCTTCTCGATCACGGCGTCGGCCCACACCCATTTTTTATCCGCGCCCGCGATGGCGAAGCGCGCGAGCTTGCCCTCCTTGTCTTCCACGGCGGGAGCGCGCCCGGCTTTCTTTCCGACCATCAGGCCGGAGCCGACGTGGTCAAATTGCAGCCGCGCTTTGCCGCCCTCGACTTTCAGCGCCTTGAACAGCGGCCCGGAAACCACCACGCCTTTCTGAGCGTAGTCCTTGCCCAGCGCCCATTGGGCAAGGCGAAGGCCCACGTCGTATTTATTCCCCGGATGAATGTCGCCAGCCTGCGCGAGCGGGACGGTGTCCGTGATGACGGCCATGCCGGTGTTCGGCACCGAAAGGGTCTTGAGTTGCGCCTCGCGCAGTTTGGCCCAGCCGTTGCCGCCCTCGGGATTCGGGTTCACTCCCTGGAAGCTGGCGAGCTGCACGAAGTAGAACGGGAAATCACCCTGCCCCCAATTTTTCCGCCAGCCGCCGATCAGCGCGCGCTTCTTTTGGTAATACGTCTCGCCTTCTGCGCCGTTGGACTCGCCCTGATACCAGATCGCACCCTTGATCGGGAAACGCACGAGAGGGTGGATCATTGCGTTGTACATATCGCTCCAAGGTTTCTGCACTGTCCCTGTCGGAATGGCTGGCGCCGGGGTGATGGCGGTTCCGTTTGCAAGGTTCTTCCTTGTCTGTGCGATCCAGCCTTCCAGTTGGGTCAGAGCCTCAGGCAATTTGGTGCGGTAGCCCTGCGCCGCGTCGAACAACGGCTTCAATTCCGTCACAAGACCGAGGCCCTCCACCGGTGTCCACGGCTCGATATGCGTGCCGCCCCAGTTGGAATAGACAAGGCCGATCGGGACGCCTGTTTTTGCAAGGATCTCACGGCCAAAATAGAAACCCACACCCGTGAATCCCGCCGCCGTGGACGGTGAACACACCTGCCAGGGTGTTGCGAGCGGCGCATCGGCCTCCGGCTGCCCAGACCTCGCCTTGTTGAACTTGATGTGGCGGATTTTCGGGAAGTCCGCAGCCTTGATGTCGTCCCCGCCACCGAGGCACTGGCGCAGAGTCCATTCCATGTTGGATTGGCCGGAGCAGACCCAGATGTCGCCCAGAATGACATTTTTCAGCGTCACGCTGTTCTTTCCTTTAACGGTCAGCTCGAGATTTTCGCCCGTCTTCATGGCCGGGAGTTCCAGCGACCACTGGCCGCCGTCGCTTGTGCGGGCCTTGGCGGATTTTCCGGCAAGCGTCACGCTCACTTCCTCACCCGGGTCCGCCCAGCCCCAGACCCGCACGGGCAGGTCGCGCTGCAGCATCATGTCGTCGGTGAAAATGCGCGGCAGCCTCACGTCCGCGACGGCGGGCATTGCGCTGGCGATGAGCGAGGCGAGCAGGAGAAGGTCGGATTTTCGGTGGGTGAAGCGGGACTGGTGTTTTTTCATTCGGTGTTGGCTGTGGTTGGTTCGGATTAAAAGCGTGGAGTGCGCTTTTCTTAGGGGCCGTTGAACTGTATCCAGTCGAGGTTCAGCAGCCCGCCCTTGCCGGGGTTGTTGAAAACGACGAACACTTCGCCTCGCGCGGCGCCGCCGGTGAGCGGGCTTTGCAACTCGGCGTATTTTTCCCAGCCGCCGGTCGGGGCGAGGTCGGCGCTGGTGAGGACAGGGCCGTCAGCCTTGCCTGCGCGCAGTTCGATTCTGCCGCCAACGCCGCCGCTTGCTGCGCGGAAAGTGACGCTCCGGCTCGTGGCGAGATTCAGCTCGCCGAGCGCGCTCCGGGCAGGCTGATCTTACTCGCAAGCTGGCAGCTTGCGCCACGGGGCAGGCTGGCAGCCTACGCCACCTCGCGCACGAGTACGTCGCCGGTGAGGCCATGTGGAGCAAGCTGCCAGCTTGCTGGGCATCAGCCTGTCTCGGAGAGCAGAGACCCAGTCGGCGGGGGCGCTCCGGGCAGGCTGATCCTACTCGCAAGCTGGCAGCTTGCGCCACGGGGCAGGCTGGCAGCCTACGCCACCTCGCGCACGCGGACGTCGCCGGTGAGGCCGGCGAGCAGCGGGGTGAGGTCGTTGCGCGCGCCTTTCACGAGCGGGAACTTCGCTTTGCCGATGCTCAGCGCGCCAATCTCCTCGGCGGCGAAGCCGAAGCCGTCGCGCAAATTGCCGGGCGTGCCGAAGGCTGCCCCGGCGATGGTGATGCTGGCGATTTTCGCGACAATCGCGTTGCCGCCGGGAATGAGCGAGTCGTTGGCGGTGGCGAAGATGCCGTCGGTGCCCGTGCGCGCGCCGGCCACGAGGTCGCTGGCGATCCACTGGCCTTTGACGATCACTTTGCCGATCGCCACGTCGGCATTCACCGCGGCGCCGGTCGCGTCGTAGCCGGCGAAGATTTGCGAGGCGC
>CAMAUI010000021.1 GCA_945861385.1 Prosthecobacter debontii | reverse complement strand
GGGTAGGTCTTCTTGATGCTCACGAAGACGAGGTTGTGGAAGGTGCCTTCCGCCGGCAGCGCGATGTCCACGATCTCGGGGAAGTTCATCTTGAAGATGGGCAGGAAGAGTTTCACGGACGCGCCGCCGATGTAGAAGTCTTCCATCGGTGGGATGCCGACGATGGTGGCGGGATAGACGGCGTCCTTGCGGTGCGTGATGGCGGTGACGTGGAAGACGGGATACGGCTCGGGCAAGGTGTAATAGCCGGTGTGGTCGCCGAACGGGCCTTCGTCGCGCAGCGGCTCGGTCGGGTCAACGTAGCCTTCGATGACGAAGTCCGCGTTGGCGGGGACTTCGAGGTCGTTGGTCTCGCACTTGACGAGTTCGACGGATTTCTTGCGCAGATAACCGGCGAGAAGAAATTCATCCAAGCCATCGGGCAACGGTGCGGTGGCGGCGAAGGTGAACACGGGATCGCCGCCGAGAAAAATGGCAACGGGCATGCGCGTGCCGGTTTCGTAGTAGCGGCGGCCGTGGCGCGCGCCAACTTTCTGGAGCTGCCAGTGCATGCCGGTGGTGCAGTCGTCGTAAATCTGGATGCGATACATGCCGACGTTGCGCTCGCCGGTGTCGGGGTCTTTGGTGACGACGCAGGGGAGAGTGATGAAGCGCCCGCCGTCGAGCGGCCAGCATTTGAGGATGGGCAAATCGAGCAGCGTCGGCAGCGCACTTTCCGGTTTCCGGTTTCCGGTTTCCGGTTTCCAAATGACTTCCTTGCACGGGCCACTGCTGACGAGCTTCGGGCGTGCGTGGCGGAGTTCGAACGCCTGGCCGAGCAGGCGCAGCGTTTCGCGGAATGTCGTGGGCGGTTTCGCTTTCATCAGCGAGCCGAGTTCGGCGGCGACTTCATCCACGCTTTCCGCGCCCATGCTCATCGCCATGCGCTTGTGCGAGCCCATCGTGTTAATCGCGACGGGGAATGGCGACACCACGCCGTTGATGGTGGGTTTTTCGATCAGCAGCGCCTTGCCGCCGCCGGGCGATTTCATCTCGCGGTCGGCCAGTTCGGTGATTTCGAGTTCGGTGGCTACTGGTTGCACCACGCGCCTCAATTCCCCCGCCCTGTCGAGCGCTGCGATGAACTCCGAGAAAGACGAAAATGCCATGCCCGGCTATACCCGCCCCGGCACGCTTCCGGCGAGCAGATGCTTGCGTTGTGGCGCGGATTACGGTCAGCGTCCCGGCATGAAACCACTCATCGCCATTCTCGCCCTCGCCACATTCGCCTCGGCCGCTCCGATCAAAGTGCTGATCGTGGACGGCCAGAACAACCACGACTGGAAGCGCACGACGCCGGTGCTGAAGGCCATCCTCGAAGAGCCCGGCGTCTTCTCGGTGGAAGTCGCGACCTCGCCCGGGGGCGGCGAGTTTGCCGCGTGGCTGCCGAAGTTTTCCGACTACGCGGTCGTCGTGAGCAACTACAATGGCAAGCTCTGGCCGGACGCGATGCGCGATGCGTTTGAGAAATTTGTGAGCGAGGGCGGAGGTTTCGTGAGCGTGCATGCGGCTGATAATTCGTTCCCGGAATGGAAGGCGTACAATGAAATGATCGGCCTCGGCGGCTGGGGCGGTCGCAATGAAAAGAGCGGCCCGTATCTCCGCCTGCGCGATGGGAAATGGACTCCCGACACCACGCCAGGGGCAGGCGGGAGCCACGGCTCGCAGCATGAATTCCCCATGAACACACGCACGCCCGAACACCCCATCATGGCCGGGCTGCCCGCCGCGTGGATGCACCGGCAGGACGAGCTTTACAACCGCCTGCGCGGCCCGGCGAACAATGTGACGGTGCTGGCAAGCGCGATGTCGCCAAAGAACAAGGGCGGGACGGGCGAGGAGGAGCCGCTCATCATGGCGATCACTTTTGGCAAGGGGCGGGTGCTGCATAATGCGCTCGGGCACGGCATGGAGGCGGTGCAATGCAAGGGTTTCGCGGTGACGCTGCAACGCGGCGTTGAGTGGGCCGCAACCGGAAAAGTGACACAGAAAGTGCCCGCCGATTTCCCGGATGCGACGGCGAGCAAAGTGTGGCCGACGAAATAAAGCGGGGCCGGGAGCGGCTACAACAGATGACCCATTTTGAGGCGCTTGGTCTCGAGATACTTTGCGTTGTAGGGATTCGGCGATGACTTGAGCGGGACCATCTCGACGATCTTCAGGCCGTAGCCCTCGAGGCCGACAACTTTCTTCGGGTTGTTCGTCATGAAGCGCATCTTGCGCACGCCAAGGTCGTGGAGGATCTGCGCGCCGACACCGTAGTCGCGCAATTCGGCAGGGAAGCCGAGTTTGATGTTCGCCTCGACGGTATCGAGGCCTTCCTCCTGCAGTTTGTAGGCGTGGATTTTCGCGAGCAGGCCGATGCCGCGGCCCTCGTGCTGGCGCATGTAAAGGACGACACCGTTCCCCGCGCGCTCGATCTGCCCGAGGGCGCTGTGGAGCTGATGCCCGCAGTCGCATCGCATCGAGCCAAAGATGTCCCCCGTGAGGCATTCGCTGTGGACGCGCACGAGCGTGGCCTTCGCACCGGAGATCCTCCCCTTCACCATGGCGATGTGATGGGTGCCATCCACGAGCGAGCGATACAGATGCAGGTCGAACTCACCGAGTTCGGTCGGCATTTTCACCACCTGTTCGAGGACGATGAGCTTCTCGCTCTTGCGCCGGTACGCGATGAGCGCGGCGATGCTTGTGATGCGCAGCTTGTGCTTTTTCTTGAAGGCAAGGAGCTGCGGCAGACGCGCCATTGTCCCGTCGGTGTTCATGATTTCGCAGATCGCCGCCGCGGGCTGAAGCCCTGCGAGGCGCGCGAGATCCACGCCCGCCTCGGTGTGCCCGGCACGGCGGAGGACGCCGCCATCCTTGGCGCGCAGCGGGAAGACGTGTCCCGGCTGCACAAGGTCGCGCGGTTGCGACTTCGGATTGGCGAGCACGCTGATCGTGAGGGCGCGGTCCGCGGCGCTGATGCCGGTGCTCACGCCGCGCGCGGCATCCACGGCGACGGTGAAATCGGTCTTGTGCGATTCGCGATTCTCGCGGGCCATGCGTTCAAGGCCCAGTGCATCGGCGCGCTCCTCGGTGAGCGGCGCGCAGATGAGCCCGCGGGCGTGCGTGGCCATGAAATTCACCGCCTTGGCCGTGATCTTTTCCGCCGCCATGACGAGATCGCCTTCGTTCTCGCGGCTCTCGTCATCGGTCACGATGACCATCTTTCCCGCGCGGAGATCGCGGAGGACATCTTCGATGGAATCAAACGCTGGCGCTTTCGGCATGGGGTGGAGGATGCAGAAAGGGATGCTCGCGGCAAGGATGCCGCTCAGCGTGCCCGGGATCTCCGTTAGAAAAACCTACGGCTTTTTCTTCCGGCGGACGATGATCTCGGTGCGGCGATGTCCCTGCATCTCATCCGGCGTACCGGTGAGCGGGACTCCTTCCGCGGGCCGCGTGGCACCATAGCCGCGTGTCGAGACGCGCTCCGGCGCAATGCCAAGATTCACCACAAACCACGCACGCACCGCCTCGGCGCGGCGTTCGCTGAGCTTTTGATTGTATTCCACCGTCCCGGTGGGGTCGGTGTGTCCCTCGATGATGAAAGTTGAGGTGCTCAGTTCATCGCCAAGGAACTTGCGAAAAGCCTCGGCGATTTTGTTCAGCTCCTGCCGCCCGTCCCCGCTGAGGTCGGCATCGTCGTATGCAAAGGTCAGATTTCCAGGCAGCGAAAGCCGGCGGCTCGTTCCAGTCCCCTTCGACAGCCCGCCGAGGATGCCTTCCACATCCTGCCCGGCGACCTGGATCGCCTTTGCGCTGCCATCGCCGTCGGGCCCGGGGTCGCTGGCGGGACGGGCCGCAACCTTGGGCCCGCTGCGTCCGCTGTTGAAGAAAGTGTCGTCCAGCTTCGGCAGCAATTCATCCGGGTTCGGTTTTCTGGCCGTTTCAATTTTGGCGACCTCGATCACCGGCTTCTCGTTGGCAAAGAGCTTTGAGGGATCGAGCGGCTTGTGCTGCGGCGCAACGTTGATTTCATCCGGTTTCGGCAGCTCCTTCGGGATGATGAGATCCTTTTTCTCGGGAGTTGCCACTGCCTCCGGGATCACCAGCTTGATTTCATCCGGTTTTTTTTCCTCGTAGATTTTCACCCGTTGCAGCGTCTCCTGCGGGATCACCGCGGCCACGTCGGTGACGAACGAATCGAGCGACTTCTGATCGAACCACCAGAACAACCCAAGATGAACCACCAGCGACCCCGTGAGTGCGGAGATGATCCATCCGCGTGTCGGAGACAGCGTTTGCGGTTGCGGCGCATAGGCGTCGTAGCGAGCCATGGGTGTTTTGTAGCCGGCTTTGCGGGAAACGCAATGCCGGCGTCGGGCGCGGTGCTGGGAATTTGTGAAACAAAGCTCGCGGCGACGGTGCCTCACACCACTCCCCGCTCACACCGCGACTGGCGCCTTGATGGCCGGGTGCGGGTCGTAGCCCTCGATCGTGAAGTCCTCGTAGCGGAATGCGAAAAGGTCGTTCACAGCGGGATTGAGCCGCATCGTGGGCAGCGGACGTGGCGCGCGGCTGAGCTGTTCCTTCGCCTGCTCGATGTGGTTCGAGTAGAGATGGAGGTCGCCGAATGTGTGGACGAAATCTTTCGCGCGAAGTCCACAAACTTGGGCGACCATGAGCGTGAGCAGCGCATAGCTCGCAATGTTGAACGGCACGCCGAGGAAAATATCCGCGCTGCGCTGGTAAAGCTGGCAGCTCAACTCGCCTTCGCTGACGTAAAACTGAAAAAGGCTGTGGCACGGCGGCAGCGCCATCCCCTGGATCTCCGCGGGATTCCACGCGCTGACGATGAGGCGGCGGCTGTCCGGGTTGCGGCGGATTTGATCGAGGACGCTGCTGATTTGGTCCACGCGGACGCCATCCGCGCCGCGCCAGTCACGCCACTGCGCGCCGTACACGCGGCCGAGGTTGCCGTCGGCATCGGCCCATTCGTTCCAGATGGTGACGCCGTTTTCGCGCAGGTAGGCGATGTTGGTATCGCCGCGCAGGAACCAGAGAAGCTCGTGGATGATGCTCCGGGTGTGGACTTTTTTCGTGGTGAGAAGCGGGAAGCCCTGGGTGAGATCGTAGCGCACCTGGGCGCCGAAAATGGAATGCGTGCCCGTGCCGGTACGGTCGCTCTTGTAGCGTCCGGTTTCCATGACGTGGCGGAGAAGATCGAGGTATGCGCGCATTTGCGCGGCGAGAATAACCACCGCGCGCCCCACACCGGCAAGAGTGCTGTGATGTTTGGAGTTGCGGGCGCTTCGCCGGCGGCTAGGCTCGGGCGCAATGAAACTTCCTGCCATTCTCGCCGTCCTCGCTTTGTCACTTCACGCCTTCGCCGCTGATGCGGGCGACAAACGCATCGTAATCACCAAGGAAAACTGGGCTGCGGAAGTGGAGAAGTCCACCAAGCCGGTGCTCGTGGATTTCTGGGCGCCATGGTGCGGGCCGTGCAGGGTCATTGATCCCATCCTCAAGGAAATCGCAGCGGCCAATGCGGACATCAAAATTGCGAAGGTCAACGTGGATGATCACCAGGAGCTGGCGCAGCGATTCAAGGTCAGCGGGATTCCGTGCATGATCATCATGAAGGGCGGGAAGGAAGTCGCTCGTACAGTGGGATCGGCGCCGAAAGCCAAGATCGAGGAGTTCATCAAGGCGAACAGCGGAAAGTAGGCCGTCCCTTCGCTGGGAAGGAAATCGCGATGAGTGCCTTGCGATTCTAAGCTTGGTGTGTCCATTGGCGTGTCCTCATCAGAGCGCCTCACAAGTTTCATGATTTCACGTTCCAGCCTCATTCTCACCGGTGCCTTGATGAGTTCGCTGCTGCCGGTGCCGGCGGCGCCGCCAGTGCTGAACGTGCCGGATGCGTCGCAGGTTCCTCGCTTTGTCCGTGTGGGGAAGACGCTTGTGATCCCGGTGACCGGCAGTGACGCCGATGGTGATCCGCTGAGTTTCTCGGTGAAGACATCGAACGAAAAACTGTTCGCGCGCATGCGCACGGGCAATCCCCATTACAAAATCACCGTCCATACCGATGACGATGGCTCCGTGCCGGGCACCCCGACGCCGTTCACCGGGGAGATGGAGTTCCAGCTTTTCCGCCATGCGACGCCGCAGACGGTCGCGTTGCTCGCGGGCGTGGCACAATCTGGCTACTACGACGATGTGCTCATCCACCGGGTCATCCCGGATTTCGTGATCCAGGGCGGGGACAAGGCGGGCACCGGCTCGGGACCGTCGCCGTTCACGATTCCGCACGAGTTCCGGCCAGAGTTGATCTACACGGGATACGGCCAGCTCGCGATGGCGAACTCGCAGGGCGGCTACCAGCAGTCCTTCCCATTTAACGGCAACTCCCGCTACAGCACAGGCAGCTTCAAGCCGACGAATGGGACGCAATTTTTTGTCACGCTCGGCCAGCCGCGGCACCTCGATTTTAAGCACACGCTCTTCGGCCAGATCGTGCGCGGGCTCGACACGCTGGATCGCGTGGCAGCAGTGAAGGTCGGTGGCGCCGACCGCCCCGTAACCAACGTGAAAATGACCGCGCACAGCGTTTTTGCGAGCACGACGGACGCGGTGATCCTGGTCAGCGCAACCGGCATCGGCCCCGGCGTTGTCACCGTGACCGCCGAGGATCCGAGCGGGGAGAAAACGATCCTCACCATCCCGCTGAACGCCGTCACGGACACGGTGAACGACCCGCCGATCCTTTTTCCGATGGCTCCCGTGATCGCGAGGCCGGGCACTGTCCCGCCGATCTCCGTGCGCTCGGTGGACCTCGAGAGCGATGCGATCAGCACGCGCTTTCCCGTGCGCGATAATTTCACCGGCCAGACAATCTACGCCGGCCTGAGCGCGGATAATTTGCTCGCCACCGGGCGTCCGTCTGCCGGCGCGTGGGATCTCACCATCGGGGTCGGCGCGGTCAACGATCCGGTGCTGGATTCGTCCCCCTCCGATGTGTTGCGCTATGAGCTCATCGAGATCGGCGTAGGCGACAAGCCCGTCGTCGCGACTGCGCAAACCATCAGCGCCAGCGCAGGCACCTCGACCGGCCAGGTGACGCTCGCGACGTTCCGGCACGGATCGTTCGGAACGTCGGGGTCGGATTTCATCGCGAATGTAAATTGGGGCGACGGCACAGCTTTGCAGGCCAGTAGTGGCGCGAACCCGCCGATCACCATTGTCCGCTCATCGCTGCGGCCCGGGCTCTACGAAGTCCGCGGCACGCACACTTACGCTCGCGCCGGCACCTACCCGTTGCTGGTGACACTCGATGGCCCGCACGGCGCAACCGCGATTTTGAACGGAAGCGCGATCATCCACGACCCCGCCGCCACCATCCGCGCAGCGGGCAGGGAGCTTGTGCAAATCGGCGCGCTCATCGCGGGGGACCGGATGCTTGCGACATTCACCGATTCGACGCCGGGCACAAGGGCATCGGACTACACGGCGGTGATTGACTGGGGTGACGGAACCCGCAAGCCGGGGCAGGTGCGCCAGCGCGCCGGGGGAGGTTTTGCGGTCTATGGCACACACCGCTACCTCGATGCGGAGCGATACTCGCTCGCCGTCCATATCCTCCGCACCGCACCCGCGGAAGCGAGGGTGGCGTGGAGCACGGTGGAGCTTCGGGGCTTCGATGGCCCGGCGTATCTGCCGCCATTTGCAAAGGCGAACATCACCTCGATCTGGAGCGAGAGCCCGACGAAAGTTTATCGCGGAACGTCCACAGACATCGTCGGCTCGCTGTTCATCACGAACGGCGGCACAAAAAGCACAGGCAAATGGAAAGTGCGTTTCTGGCTTTCGAGCGACGAGTCTCTCGAAACGGAAACGGACAGGGAGCTGAAGTTCGGGCCCCTGGGCCGGCTTCAGACCGATCTGAAACTCAATTCTCTCCCGCCCGGCGGCGGAGGAAATTTGCCCATCAGGGCATTTGGCTCCGCCGATCTCACGATCCGCCTCCCCGCCGGCGAAACGGGAGCGGGAAAGTACCTGATCGCCCAGCTCGATTACACCGACCCGATCACGGATCTGATGGCCATACCGAAGACCGTTCCCTTCGGGCCGCTCAATGGCATCCTTGTTTCGACGCAAACGCTGACTGTGAAGGAGAGCCTCGTGGACAATCCGCTCCGCACCGCGACATTTCGTGTCCGCCTCGACACAAGACCGGTGGGGAATGTGACCATCCCTCTCGACCTCGTGAACAACCTCAACGTGCCCGACATCACCCGTGCAACGCTCAGCACCGCGCTACTCACCTTCACGCCGGACAACGCGACCACCGAGCAGATCGTGACCATCACCGCTGGTGACGACCTCAAAAAAAATTCCAGCAACGCCTTCACGATCCGGCTGAAAGCGGCAACAAGCACCGATGCGCGCTTCGATGGAATGGACGCCGCTGATGTCTCGCTGACGATCCAGGACAACATCCCCGGCATCACCGTCACGCCCGCGACGCTCACGGTGAAGGAGGGCGACACGAACGAGCCAATGCGCACCGCGACATTCAAAGTGAAGCTCGGCGGAACCCCGAGCGCCCCGGTCACGATCCCCTTGCAAATCGTCAACACCTCCGGGGCAGCCGATACATCCCGCGCGACACTGGACATGGCGCAACTCGTGATCAGCGACACCGAGGAACACATCGTCACCGTCACCGCCACCGACGACGCGCTGGTCAACGGCACCGGCACATTCACCATCCGCCTCAACGCTGCAACCAGCACGGACACACGTTTTGCCGGCCAGAATCCGAACGATGTGACGCTCACCGTGAGGGACAACGACACCGCCCCATGAAGCGCCCCCTCCTCCGCCGCCTAGTGGACAAGCTCAAGGGCCGCACCAAGGCCCCTCCCCCTGCGCAGGCGGAGAAAAAGGCCCCGCGCCAGAGGGAAAAAAAGAACACCGGCTCGTCATTCGAACCGCTCGAGAATCGCATCGCCCCCGCCATCCTCATCAACGCGACAACCGTGACCTACAAGGATCTGGATGGCGACCTCGTGACGGTGAAATTTTCCAAGCCCGTCTTCACGGGCTCAGCAAACAGTGCGCTGCTCACCGCGCAGACGATGTTCACTTTCAAGGATGCCGCAGGCGGCACCACACACATCACCGACAACAACGACACCGGCGAGCAATTGCAGTTGCTCGCCATCAACAGCATCGCGGGGCCGGGCACGCCCAACCCATTGTCGGGCGCGTCGCTCAGCATCACGGCGGCGATGCAGGATGGCGCCGGTGATGATCGAACCGAGGTCGGCTACATCCGCGCATCCTCGAGCCCGCTGTTTGGCGTGTCACTCGGCCATGTGACGGTGGATGGCGACCTTGGCCGGATGGACGCGGGAAATTCCAACAACGCCGTGGCTGTCAAATCGCTCACGGTGGAATCATTCGGGGAGGCCGGCCTGTCCACACAGGACGCAAGCGGGAGCCTGCACAGCACATTCACCGGCGCCATCGGCAAGCTTGTCGTGGAGGGCGATATCGTGGACGCCGAAATCGAAGTCGTGAAAGGCCTGGCCACGAATTCAGTCGGGAACATCGGCAGCATCAGCATCGGCGGATCGCTCAGGACGTCCGCGGGGAACAGCGCCACCGGCGCAGGCTCCATCACCTGCGAGGGAAAAATCGGCTTTGTAACAATCGGCAGCATCCTCGGCGGGGATGGTGATGAATCCGGACGGATCAAGGCGGACGGCACCATCGGCCGCATCACGATCTCCGGGGACATCCGCGGCGGCGACGGCGGCCATTCGGGCGAGATCACCGCGCTCAAGACGATCAGCAAGGTTCAATTGACTGGCAATCTTTGGGCCGGGACGGGCGATAACAGCGGGCGCATCTCCAGCGACGCATCCATCGGAGCCGTGGCGATGCGGAACCTGCACGGCGATTTCACGGCGGCAAACACCGCCCCTGGCGAGGGCGCGGCGACCATCAACGCGGGTGGAAAAATCGGATCCCTGACGCTGCAGGACAGCCTGCTCGGAGGTGCGGAGGATAACACGGGATCTGTCACCGCCGGCGGGAGACTCGGCTCGCTGACAGTGGGCGGATCAATCATCGGCGGCGCGGGCGCCCGCAGCGGGCACGTGGATGCCGTCGGGATCGGAGACGTAACTGTCGGGCAGGTTGTGACCGGTGGCGGGGGAGATTTCTCCGGAACGGTCGCGTCACAGGACTCGATCGGCAAAATCACCATCAGAAATGACCTGGCCGCCGCAGCCGCGATCACCGCTGGTGTGGGAAGCTCCAGCGGAGCAATCACCGCCGAGGGCGGCATCGGCAGGATCAGCGTTACCGGCGGGCTGGATGCGAGGCCTGGCAGCGCCGGCGAACGGAGCGGCAGCATCATCGCCGGCGGATTCGTGGCTTCGGCAAAAATCAACGGCGCACTTTTCGGTGGCGACGGCGCACTTTCCGGGAGCATCGCAACGGGTGGCGCCATGGGACCGGTGCGTATTTTTGGGAGCGTCACTGGAGGATCAGGCGTCGCATCGGGGAGCATCATCGCATCCGGCAGGCTGGCTTCGCTTTCGATGAACGGCACCCTCTCAGGCGGGGAAGGCGCCGAAAGCGGCAGCATCATTGCAGGGAGCGACCCGAGCGTCGTGGGCGACATCGGAAATCTCTCAATCCTCGGCGCCATCATCGGCGCTGACGGTGTAAACTCAGGCAGCATCCGCGCGGGCGGGCGAATCGCGAACCTGAGCATCGGCTTCGAAACACCGGTACCCTCACCCATCATTCTCGGCGGCAGCGGTGCCGGGAGTGCGACGATTTTCAGCAGCACAGGCATCACCAAGGCGACGATCCACGGACATGTCGTCGGCGGTGGGGGTCAGAATTCGGCCGCTATTTTCGCCGAAGGCACCATCGCGAAACTCTCGATCTCTGGCGAACTCCGCGGAGGCGCTGGCACAGACAGCGCATCCATTCGTGCGCTCGATCGCCTCAGCGCCACGGGCATCGTGCAGGGCGCGCTCGGAACCATTGAACTCGGCGGGGTTGTCGGCGGAATCGGCACAGGGTCAGCCATGATTTATGCGGACGGTTCGCTGGCACGCCTCACGGCTGCGAGTGTCACAGGCGGTTCCGGCGCGGGCAGTGCGGCCATCCTCATCGGCCAGGGCCAGTCCGCGCTCGACGACAATTTCGCGGACATCGGTGGCGCGAAGATGATTGCCATCATAGGTGCCCTCACAGCGGGGGTCGGCAGCGGCTCCGCGACGATTGAAACCGGTGGCTCGCTCACCACGCTGGAAGTCGGCGGTGGTGTCTCCGGCAGCGCAATCAGGGTCGGGCGCGATCTCGGCAGCGCACACATCGCCGGGCCTGTCTCCGGCGTATTTTTCAGCGCGCTCGGGAAGTCCGCGCCACGCGCGGGCGCCGATCTCGCCATCGGAAAGTTCACCGTGGATTCCGATGTGTCCGACAGTCGCTTCCTCGCGGGCTACGACCGCTTTGGCGGGGCCGCGAACGGCAATGCCCAGGTGGACGCCTTCACGGTGAATGGAAACTGGACAGCCAGCAGCCTCGTGGCCGGCGTGAAGGACGTGAACGGCGATGGCTTTGGAAATGCAGACGACGCTGTCATCGTCGGCGGAATCACATCGAAGATCGCGAGCATCATCATCACCGGCAACCTCACCGGAAGCGTCGCGACAGGCGACCACTTCGGCTTTGTCGCGCAAGTGATCGCCTCCGCGAAAGTGGGCGGCGCAATGCTCGGCTTGACCGATGCGAAAGACACAATTCCCCTTGCCGGAAATCCGCCAACCGACGACACGACGCTCCTTGAAATCCCATAGCCGCATGCACGCCACCTCACACTCCGTGAACAAACCCAAAATGATGAAGATGCCTCTGATTGAACCGCTCGAGTCACGCATCGCACCCGCCGCCATTGTGAACCCGATTTTCGACATCGCTGCGGGCGTCGGACAGAAAGGCGCGAGCATTGATCTCGGCACCCTCGTTGATGCGACGAAGAGCTACCGCACTGTCGTAGAGATGGTGACGAATTTCACGCCCGCCGGCGCATCCTCGCCCGCGGTGATCGCGATGGAGCTGTTCGACGACAAGGCCCCGGTGACGGTTTCCAACTTTCTGCGCTACCTGAACAACAAGGACACCGCCGCCGACTACGACGGCGGTTTCTTCCACCGGCTCGTGCAGGGTTTCGTGCTTCAGGGTGGCGGTTTCAATGCCACGAACACGTTCACTCACATCGAGACGTTCACGACCGTCCACAACGAGTTCGATCCCGCGGACTCCGAGCGATCGAACCTCGTCCAGACCGTCGCGATGGCCAAGGTCGGCCCGGATCAGGGCGGGGGACCGCACAGCGCAACCAGCGAGTTTTTCATCAATCTCGCGGACAACGCGGGGAATCTCGATGCCCAAAATGGCGGCTTCACTGTCTTCGGTCGCGTGACGGATGCCTCGATGCCCTTTGTGAATGCGATCGCGGCACTGCAAACCGCGGGAAATTTCCCGGTTCAGAATTATTCGGGCGGGACGCCGACGGCGGCCCAATTAATCCAGTTCGTGGACATGCGGGTCGTCCCCGCGACACCGGGTAATACGGACGGCCATACATTCAGCGTCGTGGTGACCGATGCCGCGACCGACCAGCCGACCAAGCTCGTGAAAGCCACGATCAACGCTTCCACAGGCAAGCTCGATCTTGCTTTTTCCAGCACCCTGAACGGCACGGCAAAAGTCAAGGTCACGGCGGGGAAAAACGGCATGGAAATGACGGACGAATTCCTTGTGAACGTGAAGCCGAACCTCATTGGCGAATTCGCCGATGACGGACTCCCGGCAACGTTCGTGCCCGGCGACAATGGCACCGCGAAGCTCCGCATCTCCAACAATTCCGGAGGGCTCGCGAAGGGCACGGTGAACGTCAAACTCTTCCTCTCCGAATCGAACTTCTCGAACAACTCGGACGCCAACGGCTTCGCGCTCGACCCAATGACGGACTTGCAGGTCGCAGCCTTCACGGACCTCCGCATCAAGATCAACCCCGGCAAGAGCGCCACCCTCCCGCTGAAATTCACCATCCCTTCCGACGGCCTCGTGGATGGGAAAAAATACCGGATGCTCGCCCTCGTCGAAACTCCGGCAGGAAGCACGATCCAGGAACTTTTTTCCGACGACAACACCGCCAACTTCCGGCGCGATGACGCGGGACTCGGCGACCCCGAGGTTCTGCGCACGTTCGATTTTGCCTTCGGCACGGTGGGTGGGCGCGCAAACGTCCCCATCACCGTCAAGGATGCGAACGGAGACGACGTGACCTTCACCTTGAAAGGCCCCGGCACTGGGACGCTGACATTTGGCGGCGGCGAAACAGACATTTCAATCACCGGTTCCGACCCGTCATCCAAACTGCTCGCGAAAACCGCGCGCGGAGTGATCGCGGATGTGGATGACATTTTCATCAACCAGACAATCGGCACCGTGAAACTCGGCAACGTCCATCTCCACGGACACTTCACCGCCAGCGGCGGCGCAAAGAGCATCGTCTTCGGTGATCTCGGGAACACCGATGCGATGCACCCGGAGAACAACGCCGATCACACAATCTCCATCGGCGCCTTTCCATCCGCAGGGCAGAAACTGACCACCAAGTTCGCCAGCGTCCGCGATTACTCGCTCGCCACAGACATGGAGATCGCCAGCCTCACTGCGGATGAATGGCTGAACGATGCGGCGAACACCGCCGCGAATACGATCACATCACCGGCGATCAGCAGCCTGAAAATCGGCGCGAGCCTCCAAGCGAGCGTTCTGATCAATGGAACCGCCAAGTTAAACCTTCTCAGCGTCGGCGGCACTCTCGGCGGAGCGACCGTCCGGACTTCCGGCGAAATCGGTTCCATCAAGCTCGGCGACATTGCCGGCTCCTCGATCTTCGCAGGAGTGCTCTCGAAACCCACGGTGCTTGGCGACCTCGCGACAGGAACAAAAATCGGCTCCTTCATCGTCTCCGGGACGATGTCCGACTCCACAGTCGCCGCAGGCACGATCAACTCCGTGAGTGTCTCCGCCGTGGATGCCGACGCCGGCTCAACAAAGGGAGGGTTCTACGCCGATGCGATCAAGAGCTACGTCCGAAAAGGAGTGGTAACGCTGAAGAACCTGGACTCGGCCGCCAAGGCGGATTCGGTGGATCCGAACTACGAGGTTCAGATTTTCTAACCACGCTGCCGGAAGTCCCCGGAAAAAGCCGAGCTCCCCAAGCCGATTGGCCAGAGGAGCTCAGCAGCCCAACCAAGTTGTTCAGATCCTACCGCGAAGCGACCGGTGATTTCTTCTTTGAAGCCACCTCAGCCACATTCAGCACCGTATCAGTATGGCGATATGCGCCGGAACGGCTGTAGCTGTAGAGCGGCACGTAACGATCCCTGCTTACCGAATCCGCAGGGAACGGCGCACTGAGGAGCGTGCAATCAAGTATCCACCAGCGCCCCTCATTCTGCCACATCACCCACGCGTGGCTGATCGCCATTCCGCGCTTGGTCTTCCCAATCACGAACCGGACGGAAGGATCATTGAGCTGATCACACAGCCAGAGCGCCTTGTCCTTGCAATCGCCCTGGCGGGTTTGAGCCGTGAAATCGGGCATCGCCGGGGTGTAGGGGTCATCCATCTTGTAGCGAAAGCTTCGGCCCTGGCGCATGAGGGATTTGACCTGATCGAACGATGCCTTGTCGTCTCCAAGCGAACCGAGAACGGTTCTGACAGGGCTAAGATACCTATCATAAGGAGTATAGGAAGATCGGGATCCGAGATCAATGTCTGCGAATGCGGCAAGGTTCAGGGCGAGGAGAGCGATGATTGCGCGGGCGGCTGCCATACGGAGTATTGGAGTTATAATTACCATACTTTTCTCTTTAAGCCGTCTCCGTGCCATCGCGCCGCTCGAAGTGATATTTTCTATAATTACGGGCGGCAACCACTCCTCGGGTTGCGCCGTGGCATGGCCCTACTCGTTGTTCATGTGGGTATTATGAATGTGAGAACGAAGGGCATTGTATCACTGTGCGATTGTAATTTTTCGTAGAAAGCCCGACGGAGCCTCGCAGTTCCCCCTCCACGTGCATCGTCCCTGATTTTTTCACTCCTGTTCACCTTCCGCCCAAAGAACCTCAGCCCAACGGACTCTTCCGTGGGACAGGAATGCCGGGGCCAGCCCGGAAACCAAAAACCACAATTCAATCCAACCATGAAATTACTCACCACCCTAATCACCTTCGCAATCACCGCCGCAACCAGCTTCGCGGCCGATGAGGAGAAGGACTTCAAACATCTCCTTAACGGCAAGGACACCACGGGCTGGCATCTCCGGAAAGACAAGGGTCACAACGCATGGAAAGTCGAGGAGGGCATTCTCAAAAACGAACTCAAGAAGGGCGAACACGGCACCGATCTCGTCTGCGACACGAAGCACTCGAATTTCACGGTCCGCTACGAGTTCCAGGTGCCCGATGGCTCGAATTCGGGCTTCTACCTCCGCGGACGGCACGAGATTCAAATCCTGGGCGATTTCAAGAGCGGCAAAGCGTCCAAGGTCGGCAACGGCGGAATTTACAACCTCAAGGAGCCTTCAGAGTTCGCGAGCAAGCCTGCCGGCGAATGGCAGACTGTCGAGGCCACGATCATTGACAACAAAATCACCGTCACCCTGAATGGCAAAAAGATCCATGACAACGTGGAGTGCAACGCCGGCACCGGCGGACAACTCGACAACAACGTGAAGGAACCCGGCCCGATCCTCCTGCAGGGCGACCACGGCACCGTATGGTTTCGCAATATCCGTGTGAAAGAACTGCCCGCGACCAAGTAAATCCACAGCGAATCAACAAGCCCGCGATCGCCAGCCGGTCGCGGGCTTTTTCTTTGCCGCACTTGCGCTCCGCCATTTGCCCCGCCACTCTCCGCGCCCTCTTTCATGCACACGACCAACGAGATCTTTGCAAAAATGCCCGCCGGGACCGCGGCGGAAGTCTTCACCTTCCTCGGTGAAAAGGAGGCAAACCTCCTGCATGCCACCCTCGGCACTCTCGCCCAGCAGCGGAAGCTCCGCCCCATCTTCATCGAGCGCAAACCGCGCGCCGAGCGCATCAAGTGGATGCAGGACGCGCTTGGCCGGAAACAAAACGAAAATGTCGCCGCGCACCTTCTTCAAATCTGGCTCGTCGGCGCTCATGCGAAGCTGCTCTGCGATTTTCTCGACGGCCTCGGCATCGCGCACGACGAGAACGGCACACTCGAAGTGCTTCCCGCCTCGCCGGAAAAAGCGACGCTCGCAGAAGTGGTGAACGGCCTTTTTGAAAAGCACGACCCGCGCGTAGTCGCCGTATATCTCCACGCATTTCAGGCCACCGACGATCAAGGCTGGCCTCCACTCGCCGAACTCCTCGCCGAAGACCCGCGCCTGAAATTATAGGCGCCGCTCAATTCCCCACCACACCCGCATGGCAAACGTCACCTTCGTATGGCACATGCACCAGCCGTATTACGTCAACCCGGCGTCGAACATCGCCACCATGCCGTGGGTGCGCCTCCACGCGGTCAAGGGCTACCTCGACATGGTCAGCATCCTCGCCGACTTCCCGAAAATTCGCGTCAACTTCAACCTCACCCCCGTCCTCTGCCTCCAGCTTGAAGAACTCGCCCAGGGCAGGATCCGCGACCTGTGGCTTGAATGGTCGCGCAAACCCCCCGAGGCCCTCGATGAAAACGAGCGCCTCGCCATCCTCGAGCACTTCTTCAAAATCCACCACGACAACCTCCTCCGCCCCTTCCCCCGCTACGCCGAACTCCTCGAAAAGCGCGGCCCCTCATTCCACCGCGAGCGCATGCGCGGCGAACTCCACACTTGGAGCGCCCAGGATTTCCGCGACCTCCAAACGTGGTACAACCTCGCCTGGTGCGGCTTCACCGCCGGGAAGCTCCACCCGGAACTGCGTGAATTAAAGCGCAAAGGCAGCCACTTCTCCGAGGCCGAAAAAAACCGCGTCCTCGACATCCACATGGAGATCGTCGCCCGCATCATCCCGCTTTACGCCGAAGCCGAGCGGCGCGGACAGATCGAGCTGACCACCACACCCTTCTTCCACCCCATCCTCCCCCTCGTGTACGACACCGACATCGCCGGGCGCTGCATGCCCGGTCGCGCCAGGCCAAGGCGATTCCACTGGCCGCAGGACGCGCTCGCGCAGATCCAGCTCGCAGTCGAACAGCACACCCGCATGTTTGGACGCGCCCCGCGCGGGCTCTGGCCCAGCGAGGGCGGCATCGCCCCCGAGCTTGTCCCGCTCATGCGCCAGGCAGGCTTCGAGTATTTCTGCTCCGACGAGGAAAATCTTTTCCACTCCCTCCGCAACGCCGGCGAGCCCGGCGACCACCTCGAGCTTTTCCAGGCCTGGCGCGTCGAACACGACGGCGCTGCCATCAGCGCCATCTTCCGCGAAAAACCCCTCAGCGATTTCATCGGCTTCACGGCGGCGCGCAACGAACCCCATCAGGCCGCCAGCCACCTCCTCACCCACTTCCGCCACATCTGCGACCAGCTCCAGCGCGAAGGCGAACTCATTCCCATCATTCTCGACGGCGAAAATTGCTGGGAGACCTTCCGCGACGGCGGCGAAGCCTTCCTCCGCGAACTCTACGGCGGCATCCAGGAAGACCCACGCCTCGTCTCGACGACGGTGGAAGCCCATCTCCGTCGCTTCCCGCCCCGGCGCACCCTCACAAAGCTCCACAGCGGCTCATGGATTCGCAGCGACTTCGACATCTGGATCGGCGACGAGGAGGAAAACCGCGCATGGGAACTCCTCGGCGACACCCGCGCATTCCTCGAGACAAAGCTGCCCTCCCTCACGCCCGACATCCGCACCGCCGCCCTCCGCGAAATCTACGCCGCGGAAGGCAGCGACTGGTTCTGGTGGTACGGCCCGGATTTCACCACCGAGTGCGACATCATCTTCGACGACCTCTTCCGCCAGCACTTGAAAAGCATCTACTCCCTCTGCGGCGAAATCCCCCCTCACGAACTCGACCGCCCCATCATCGGCACCGAGCCCACCAGCCTCTACACACGCCCCAAGCGCCTCATCACGCCAATCATCAACGGGAAATCCGCACCTTTTTTCGACTGGTCGGGCGCCGGCACCTACCACGCAGGCAGCGAGCAAAGCTCCATGTTCCGCGACGACCGGTATATCCGCACCATGCGTTTTGCGTGCGACACCACCCACCTCCACATCCGGTGCGACCTCCGCCGCTGGGGAAACTTCCAGCTCGCCCTTATTTTTCAGCTTCCCCGCGCTCACATCGCCCTCACCCCGCCCCTCACCCGCGGCCTGCGCGGCACCCTCACCCTCCGGAGGGAAGGCAGCGAAATTCAGACCGGCGCATTCGCCGCCGATGAGGTCGTCGAAATCTCAATCCCCCTCGCCCAGCTCACCGCAGACCACGCCCTCCGCTTTCAACTGAAAGTCATTTGCGACGGCATCGAACGCGAATGTTACCCCGAGGCTGCACCAGTGGAAATCACCCCGCCCACCAGCGACCACGCCCTCGCAAGCTGGCAGGTTTGATTTTACGTTCCCGTTTGTCGTCACCACGTGCAGCCGACGGCACGGAGTGCGCAATCATCCGCGTGGTCGGCAGAATTCAGCCAGCAGGAGCATCCCCCTGATACAACGCCCTCAGCGTCTTCCGCGCGTCCACAACTCCGCGCCATCCTTCAGCTTCAAGCGCGTATAGCCACGCTGCACCGCATACTCGGCGAGCATTTCCTCACCCCGTTTTTCAAAACCGAGCAGAATTCCGGCGGGTGGCGCGGCATCGAGGTGCATGGTGATGGTTCGAGGAGTCTGGATTCGCAGACGGGCGGCCTTGGCGGACTCTACATACGGCGAAATCCTCCACGCAAACGGGCCAGTGGCAAACGAGGGGTCAATTCCAAAACCGGCTTCGAGTGGGTGGATAGGCGAGAGGGTCAGGATCACGCCGTTCGGGATATGCTCGCGCAGTGCCAGGGCACGGTCATGGATTTTGATCGGAGTCCATTTTTGCACGGTAAAAAGGTCGGGGAGATTCCGGTACGCGATCGCATTCATTCCCGCCGAGAGCATCAGACCCGCCACCCCCGCGATCCAGCCGATGCGCGCGGACCGCGAGCCGGCTGGAAGCGCGCCGAGTGCAAAGAGGCCGGCAATCACCAAAAAAGGCACCAGCGGGTAAAAGTATTGTTCAAACACCGGCGAGGGCGCGAGGGATCCCATCAGCACGAACGGCGCAAGCAACGCCACGAAACGCAGCTCCACACGCAGGCATCCCGTGCGCCGTGCATGACATGCGGCGGCGATCCACATCACGAGCGCCGCGGCGACAAGGCCCGCATCCGGGCGCAGCACCTCCTTCCCGAGGAAACGGAGTTTTTTCAACAGCGTCATCGTGCGCGGTTCGCCGGTGGCGAAGCGGTAGGTGATGTTCACCTGCGCGAACTCGAAGTTTCCGAAGAGGAACCCCTCCGGCGCGAGCAGGCACATGGCGAAAACCCCGGCAAGTCCCGCAAGCAATCCCGCGCTGAACGCGGCGGCGGCGCGCACCCGGCGTCCGCCGGCCCACAGCAGCGTCGCCAGGCCGAACGGCGCGATGAGCGGCGCGTAGGTGATGCGAAAACCAATGGCCAGCCCGAGCAGCACTCCGCTGAATATCAGCCATCCTCCCCCGCCCTCGCGCATCCCGCGGAGGTGCGCCACGAATGCGAGCACGACGAGCAGCAGTGCGGGTTCCTGATTCCACGCCCGCCCGGTGGTGTGTGTAAAACCCGCCGAGAGCAGGCACAGCGCGGCCGCGCCAGCCGCCACCAGCCATGCCACGCGCGTGCGGCGGAATTCCGTGAACGCAACCGAACCAACCACCGCGACGATGCCCGTGGCGCACGCAGCGGAAAAGAGGCGCGCGACCAGCAGCGGATGCTGCGTCCAGCGAAAGAATTCGCCGTAAAGAAAGGCGAGATACGGCGTGTGAAAATGCGGGTAATCCCGGTATGGCAGCAGTCCGTCGCGTGCCCAGAGCATCCCGGCGGCGATATGCTGGTGCTCGTCGTGGTTGAGCCCCCGCGTCATTGCCAGCGTGAGGATGAAAGGCAGCGCCAGCGCACCCAGGACGAAAGCCGGAAAGAGAAAGGCGGTGGAAGAAGCCGGACCAGGCGGCTGCGCCGCGCTGCAAAGATCCGCCGACACACCTTCCTGCTCCTTCATCCTTCCGCCTGTATTCTTCGCGGCACCTGCCGCAAACCGCCCGTGGACGCACCGCGGTCGCCGGCTTCGTGATATTGGGCGTCCTCGTTCACGCTCCAGAGATCGTACCGGCGCTCGCCTGCGATGATGTTTTCGGCGCAAAGCATCGCCGTCATCATCGAGTGATCCTGGTTGTTGTATTTGTGCATCCCGTTTCTCCCGATGAGATGCAGCGTGGGGAATCGCTCTTCCAGATCCGCGCGCACGGTGGCGACGTGCTTCGCGTAGTCGTCATCGTAAACCGGATACGCCTTGCGCTGGCGGACGACGCAGCCGTCCTGCACATCGCCCGGCTGCGCGAGGCCGAGGGCGAGGATTTCTTTTTCACCGAGTGCGATGAGTTGCTCGTCGCTCATGTTCCAAAGCCCGTCACCCTCGAAGCAAAAATACTCCAGCCCGTAGCACGCCTGCGCGGGATCTGGGACCATCTCGGGGGACCAGGATTTGAAATTCTGGATGCGCCCCACCTGCACCGTGGCGTCGTGGATATAGACCCAGTTGTCTGCCAGCGTCCCGCGTTCCTTGAGGATGAGGACGACGGTGAGAAAATCGCGGTACTTGAGCTGACCCGCCGCGTGCGCCGCCTCCTGCGAAGGCGCAGGGGCGAGCATTTTCATCAACTCGCGGATGGGGGTTGTGGAAATGACGTGCCTGGCCGTGAACGTCTGCGCGAGGCCCGCTACGTCTGCCGTCGTAACCGTCCAGTCTCCACTCCTCGCATCGTGCGCGCAGGCGGTGACCTTGCGCCCCATCTCCACGCTGCCGCCGAGCGCGCGGGTCTTCGCTGTGCAGGCGTCCCACATCATTCCCGGCCCGCGGCGCGGATAGCGGAAGGTATCAATGAGCGTCTTCACGACCGCCGCCCCGGGCTTCGGTTTGCGCCTCGGCGTGAGCGCGGCGAGCACTGCGGTCATCAGCGAGAGGCCCTTGATTCGCTGCGCGGCCCAGTCCGCGGAGATCTCCGTGCATTTCATGCCCCAGACTTTTTCCGTGTACGTCTTGAAGAAGATCGAGAAAAGGCGGTGTCCGAATTGATTGCCCACCCACTGCTCGAAATTGCGCGGATCGCGCACCGGCCACAGCCGCGCACGCAGATACGAGAGCCCGCAGCGGAAGGATTCCCAGACGCCGAGCTTGAACAGCGCCTCGACCGCCTTGAGCGGATAGCTGAAGAATTTCCGCCGGTAAAAGATCCGCGAGGAACGCGGGCGCACGAGCAGGTCGTCGCCGAGCAGTTCCGTCCAGAGATCCTCGACCTCCTTCGATTTGGAAAAGAAACGGTGCCCCCCGATGTCGAAGTGAAATCCCTTGTAACGCGCCGTCCTGGAAATTCCCCCGACGTATTGCGGATCGCTCTCCAGCACAGTAACCCCGATGCCAGCCTTGGAGAGAAGATAAGCGGCGGTAAGCCCGGCAGGGCCGGCCCCGATGACGGCGACGTGGGTGTTGGAATGCAAGCTGTGGAGACTAGGGAAGCACCGTGGAAGCGCGAGAAGTTTCAGCCCGCCGCGGGCTGCACTTTTCCCTCGCTGTAAAAGGCGAAGGCGCTACACCCCCGCAATGCCACTTTTCCTTTTCGAGCCGGATGTCCGCACTTTCCGACGCGCGCTGGTGTTGTTCGCGGCGTTGAGTGTGTTTCTTCTCGTGAAGTAAAGCGTTCGCCAACACCGCCGCACTGCCCGCCATGGCAACCTGATTTTTACACATGCACCTGTTACGCCTCCTCCTGCCATTCTCACTCGCTGCCACTGCGGCGGCTCAGTTGCCACCCTCCGCGCTCCGCCCGGCGCGGCCCACCACGCCTCCGCCGTCCCAGCCCGCCCGCTCCGCTCCAGTCCCGGCGAACCCATCGAAATCCACTCCGCCCGTGAAGCCTTCGCAGCCTGCCGGGCAAGCGCCCGCCGCGCAGGACGTGCCGGACGTTGCTGATGGCCCGCTCAACGCCCTGACACCGACGGAGGCCGCGGAAGGCTGGAAGCTGCTCTTCGATGGCGAACGTCTCACCGGACTGCGCGGCCTCCAGCGCAGCGAACCGCTTTCCTCCGGCTGGAAAGTCATCGCCGGCACTCTCGTCCTGCCAAAAACCTTGAAGCAGATGGATCGCGTGACCGGCGGAGACCTCGCGACGACCGAACAGTTTTGGGATTTCGACTTCCGCTTCGAATGGAGGGCGACCGTTTCCGCAAACAGCGGCATCCGCTATTTCGTGGGCAGCATCTCGGGGCAGACACCCCCGGGGCTCGAGTACCAGATCATTGACGACGTCCACAACAGCATCAGCCTGAAGGGCGGTCCGCTTCGTCGCAGCGGCGCGCTCGACAACGTCATCCCGGTCAACCCGGACGCCGCCCTGCGCTCAGCTAGAACGGACAAGCAGACAAACAGCCAGTGGAATCAGGGGCGCATTGTCGTCCAGGGAAACACCGTGCAGCACTGGCTCAATGGGGCGAAAACGTGCGAGTTCGAGCTCGGAGCACACCTCCGCGCAACCGCGGAAAAGAACCGCGACCGCAAGGACAAGGCGCCGCGCCCGCACGTGCTCTTTGGCATGAAAACGAAAACGCCGGTTGTGATTCTCGACGAAGGCACCGAGGTGGCGTTCCGGAATTTGAAAATCCGCGCACTCGCTCCTGAGACCGCCCGCACCCAGCCAGCCCAGGGCGGCGCGGAGCGCTGACACCCCGGCCACGTTGCCGCGACGCCGTGCGCGCCAATTTCGGTGCATTTTCCACCAATACCGCCCTCACGCGCGGGCATCGGGCCTGATTATCTGTCCCACATGAAAACTTCCGCTGTGTTCGCCATCGCCGCCTTGCTCTCAACTGCGACCGCTGAGGACTTCCAGGGATCCGACCATCCTCTCGAGTACGATCACGAGCCCATCAATTACAGCACCGCGAAGCCGGCCGATCCAGTGTCGGCGTTGCAGGCGAAGATCGCTGCGGGCGAAGTGACGCTCGCGTGGGATGAAAAATTCGGCTACCTCCCTGCCCTTCTCGACGCCTTCCGCATCCCGCGCTCCTCGCAGATGCTTGTGTTCTCGAAAACCTCGCTCCAGCGGAAAGCCATCTCCCCCGACAACCCGCGCTCGATCTACTTCAACGACGACGTCTATCTCGGCTACATCCCCGGCGCACCCGTCATGGAAATCTCATCCGTGGATCCGCAGATCGGCGGGACCTTCTACTTTCTTGAACAGGAAAAAGTGCGGAAGCCGAAGTTCACCCGCAGCGCCGACTGCCTTTCCTGCCACGGCGGCCAGCGGTCCCTCGGCGTGCCCGGCCACTTTGTGCGGAGCGTCCCCACGGAAAAGGACGGCGAACTCATCGGACTCGAGGAAATCCGCGACATCACTCAATGCTCCCCGCTCAAGGATCGCTGGGCTGGATGGTATGTGACCGGCAGGCACGGCAGCCAGTTTCACCGGGGCAACCTCATCGGGCCGGAGGATCTCGGGAAGTTCAAGCGTGAGCCTAATTTCCGGGGCAACCTGACGGACCTCGCGCAGTTCTTTGACCAGGACAAATACATCGCGCGCGGCAGCGACATAGGCGCGCTGATGATCCTTGAGCATCAGGTCCACATGCACAACTACATCGCACGCCTGAACATCGAGGCGCGCATGATGCTCGCCGCCTACGGCCACATCCGCTACATGCGTTCGCAGGTGGATGCATTTCTGCGCTACCTTCTTTTCACCGAGGAGCAGCCGCTGGCGCAACCGATCGAGGGCAGTCCGGATTTCGCGAAGGCGTTCACCGCCGGTGCCATTCGCGACAGCAAAGGCCGCTCGCTCCGCGACCTCGATTTCAAGACGCGGATGTTCAAGCACCCGTGCTCCTTTCTCATTTATTCGCCAGCGTTTGATGCGATGGCTCCGCCAATCAAGGAAGTGTTGCTCAAAAAACTCCACGAGATCCTCACCGGAAAAAATCAGGACGCACAATTTGAGAAACTCCCCGCCGCGGACCGCACAGCGATCCTGGAAATTCTCCGCGAGACGAAGAAGGGCCTTCCGGACTACTGGAAGGGATAGGAGTATCGCGGCCTTGCAATCAGAACTCGCCAGCGGGCAGGGTGCGCGGCGTGCGCATCCTTGACCGATACATCTCCCGGCAGCTCCTCGTTACAGCGATCTTCGCCATCGTTGTGCTGAGCGTTGTTCTCGTGCTGGGCAATGTTTTCAAGAAGTTGCTCGACCTGCTCGTGAACCAGAACGCGCCGGCGAGCCTCATCATGAGCTTCATCGCCTACGTCCTCCCGTTCTCGCTGACGTTCACGCTTCCGTGGGGCTTCCTCACCTCCGTGCTGCTGGTCTTCGGACGCATGTCCGCCGAGAACGAACTCACCGCGCTTCGCTCGAATGGCGTGAGCATCCACCGCGCATGCCTGCCGGTATGGGGACTGGCGCTGGTTTTCACAGCGATCTGCCTTTGGATCAACCTCGAGGTCGCACCCCGCGCACAGCGCGACATGAGGGACGCGCTTTTCAACATCGCCACGAGCAATCCGCTCGCGATGTTTGGCAGCAATCGCGTCATTGATGCATTCCCCGGCCGGAGAATCTACGTGGACGAAAGCTCGGGCAACAAACTCCGCAACCTCCACGTCTATGAAGTGGCCGAGGACAACAGCCTGAAAAGCGTGATGTTTGCGCGCGAAGGCTCCCTCGCGCTGGAGAAAGTAAAAGTCAGGCGACCCAACGGCACCGAGGAGGATGAGATGCAGATCGTCCTCCGCCTGCTGTCCGGCCGCTACGAGCAGCGCGACGAAAAGCACCCGGATGATATTTTTCGCGTGAGACCCGGCATCACCATCAAGGAAGGCAGCGTCGCGATTTCCCTCAAGGAACTTTACGAAAAGAAGAAAAAGATTGGCGGTGTCGGCACGATGGCGATCGGGCAACTGCTCGATACCGAACAATCGGAAGCCCGGGTGGAACTGAACAAGCGTGTCTCAAACGCCCTCGCCACCATTGCATTTGCGCTCCTCGCCGTCCCGCTCGCCATCACCGCGCAGCGCAAGGAAACGTCCGTCGGCTTCGCGATCTCCCTCGTGATCGGCCTCATCTACTACCTGTTCTTCTTCCTGGCCGACATGGCCCGCGGGCGCCCGAAGCTTCACCCCGAGTTACTCGTGTGGCTCCCAAACATCATCTTCATCGCCATCGGCGCATTCCGCTTTCGCCGGCTCGCGAAAGCGTAGCCGCTCCTTCCCGATCATTCCCGCCACTGCGGACAGCAAATCCACTACTCCGCATCCTCCCGCGGCGGCCCCTCGTATTCCTCTCGCAGCCCATCGGTGAGGCTTTTCTCGTAGAAAAGGAACCGCTTCGTAACGAAGAGCGGATCAGTCTGCTCCTTCGGATTCAGGTTCTGTTCCACGAATTCCTCCAGCGTCAGTTCCTCGAAGCCCTCAAGATCCGTCTTCCACACCGACTCCTTGAACGCGAGCTTGTGCGTGGCCTCGAAACACGTGAGCGCCAGCTCGAAATCCAGGTCGTCGAAATCATCGCTGAACAGCTCGCCGAGCGTCGTCCCCGCATCGCATTGGAGCAGGTCGTCGGTGATGTAATGGAGGATCTCGATCAGCGAACTGACGTAAAATGCGGCCGACATGCTCACTTTCCCCCCGTCACGCTCTTCACCATCCCGAGGAAAGTCTCACGCGAACTCTTCACCAGCGCAGCAGGCCCCGTCATCTTGATGAACACCGGCCCCTCCGCGTGCTCCATGATTGCCCCGAGCAGCGCGAAGTCCGCCTGATCCTCCGGAATCCCCGCGAACGGGCTCGCCTTCATCGTGCCCTCCGTCGAGACAAGCGTGACTTTCACTCCCGCAATCTCCTGCGGCTCGACCTTCTGCACATCCTTGCCGCCGCTGAACTGCGCGAGCCAGCGCGTCACGTTCGCCTGCACATCGCCGCCCTGTCCGCCGCCGAAGAAGAAAAAGGTCACCTCCCCCACCTTGCCGCCATCTTTCCCCGGCACTTCGAGCTGCGCCTTCCGCATCGCGGACTTCGGCTCGACTTTTTTCCAGCCCTCCGGCCGCGAGAAGGAGAATGCGCTCACGGAAATCTTTGCGTCCTCCGCATCGAGCGAGACGGCGGCGGCGAGAAGGAATGCAAGAGCTGCGAGTCGTTTCATAAGGGCGTGGGATTAGCCGCGCAGCCGCGCAGCCGCAAGCGCGCCTTTCGCGCCCTCTGGAAAAAGTCGCGCGTGTTCATCGAGCAAATAGCGGTCGGTCATCCCCGAAATGTAGTCGCACACCGTGCGGTGGATGCCGTCCTTCTCCACGCGGCTGGACGTGCTGCGGCCAAGCAGCCGCGGATCCTTCAAGTAGGCCTTGAAGACATCGCCCAGCATCACGCACGCGTGCTGGTTCGCGTCCGCGACGCGCGGATGGTAGTAGAGATTCTTGTAAAGGAAGCGCCGGAGCTGCTGGTTCGCCTTCAACAACGGCCGGCTGTAAGCGATCAACGGCTTGGGATACTGGCGCACGTCCGCCACGGATTTCACCCCGGCCTTGGTGATGAGCGCCGCGCTCGTCGCCACCACGTCAGCCACCTGCCGGTCAATGATGCATCGGATGACGTAGGCACGGAAGTCCCTTCCCTTCAGCTTCGGAAAATGACGCCGCACCTCCGCCGCCGCTTCAGTCCATGCGGCCAGCGACTCGAGCTGCTCAAGGTCGAGCAGCTTGAAGTCCAGCCCGTCGTCGAGGTCGTGGCTGTAATACGTGATCTCATCCGCAAGATTCGCGATCTGCGCCTCCAGCGACGGCTGCGAATAGGCGCCTCCCGCGTCCTCGTAAAACTTCGCGTGTTTCTGCAAGCCTTCGCGCACCTCGTGGGAGAGATTCAGGCCGGGAAATTCCGGGTAGCGTGATTCCACCACATCCACAATCCGCAGGCTCTGCGCATTGTGATCGAACCCGCCGTGACCGCGCATCAGCACATCGAGCGTCTCCTCCCCGCTATGCCCGAACGGCGGATGCCCGAGATCGTGCGCGAGCGCGATGGCCTCGGCGAGATCCTCATTCAGCGCCAGCGAACGGGCGATTGCCCGCGTCACGTTCGCGACCTCGAACGTATGCGTGAGACGCGTGCGCAGATGATCCCCGGTGCCGTTCAGGAATACCTGCGTCTTGTACTCCAGCCGCCGGAAAGCACGGCTGTGGATGATCCGCGCGCGGTCCCGCTGGTATTCCGTGCGATGCGGATGCCGCGGCTCCGGGTGCGCGCGACCGATGCTGTCGCCGCTCTTCTGCGCGCATGGCGCGAGCACCGCGCGCTCCTGGAGTTCAAGCTGCTCGCGCGTCCGGATCATTCGCGCCGCTCGTGTTTGATCTGCTCCTCGAGAATCTCCTTCGCGATTTTCCGCCGCGCCGCACGGTGCGCCGCGCGAATGAGGAGCAGGTCGAAAAGAGCAAGCATCATCCCGGTGAGCGCCAGCCAGCCGCAAATGAACCAGTACCCGAGATACAGCCACGGATGCTCGCGGGCCCAGCGATCGCTCAGGGACATGCTCCCAAAAAACAGCATCACCATCGCGGCAAGCATCACCCAAAACATGAAGCGCCGCCGCGTCTGCATGTCGCGGAGGATTCCCTTGCTGGCGAGTGCGATGAGTTTCAGCACGCTGGAACTCTCAGCGGAGAAAAAATCACGGTCGAGCAAAAGTGTAAGTTATCCAGCCCGACGGAAGTGACGGAAACCGCGGCCGCGAGCGCAGCCCACACGGATCCACTCTGGAAATGCGGGAGTACTCTGCACGCCAAGGGAAACGGAGAGCGTTTTTCGCAGCACCTGCCACGTCCGATTCACTGGAAATGGGATCGGGTGCCTTTGCATTTGGGATATGCGGAGCACTCCCAGAATCGCGAACCGGAAGCGTGTCCTCGTTTCGCGGTTCTCAGTAACATCGGACTTCCGCAAAGTGGACATGTGCCGGGATTCTCGGTTTCGGTTTCCACACCGATCCCCTGCGCAGGCTGTCCATTTCGAACCGTGTAAGCCGGCGCGATCAGTTGGCAGAGTTGTTCGCCGTCAATCAATATCACGGGCTTGCCGCTGGCGAAATTTCTCGCCTCCTGCGTGTACACTCCACTGGTGACAAAAATTGCCCGGTCTGCTCCTTCGGCCATCAATACGCCGAAAAGCTCACGCACTGGTCCAACACCGACTTTGTAAACCCTCCATTGCTTGCATTGAACCAATGTCCGCTCCTTGGAGCGGCACAAAACAAGGTCAATGCCACCGTCAGCACCACCGCCTCCCGTTTCTGTCACTGCGTATCCTTGGCGACGATACGCTTCGCCGACCAGCATTTCAAACTCACGCCAACTGAGCGCGCGCACCGATTCAATGTTCACCTGCGTATCATAAAGTTGCCGACGCCTTGCCTTGTTGATCGCCGCTCTCAGCCCTGCAATGAGGATCCCGAAGGGCACAATTACGGCAAAGATTTCTACAAGCGGTGCCAACGGCTTGAGCATGGGACTAGCAGAAACAACCAAGGCGACTGCCTGAATCATCCCAAACGCGACGAGGGCGAGGGGCACACATATCCACGCTGGAACACGAAAGAAAAACCCGCAGAGATCATCGAATGAGTCGTCCTTTTTCCTTCGGCGTGCCATCTGAATGCATGGTTCTATTGATTGCGTGAACAGACTCAAGCCATCCGCATTTCTCCCAAAGTGTCCGCCCCGGTTGCCTGGCTGACGCTCCCTGTGCTCCCATCCGTGGCTGTTTCGCAATCCAGCCCTGCTGATCCCGCGCCCTCCTCCACGGCGGCGGCACTCAAATCACTGCGCTTCCCAAAACCGTGCATTGCGCTAATAAGCGTGCATGCCAAATGCCGCTGTGTCGCGACTCGTCCTTGCGGATTATTCCGATCCTCTCGTCACGGACACTGCGCGCTCGGCGCTGGCCGAGATCGGCGGGCGTGTGTCGTGCGGGGTGGTCTTTTGCTCGGCAGATTATCGCGATCACCTGCCGGATTTTCTCGAAGCGCTTCAGCTCCATGCGCACATCCCGGTCATCGTCGGGTGCAGTGGCTCCGGCCTCATCGGCACGGGGCTCGAGACCGAGAACGCACGCGGTTTTTCGCTGCTGCTCATGCATCTTCCCGGGACGACGCTTCACCCTTTCACGCTGAGCGAAGGCGGCACACCCGCGCTGGATGACGGCACCGGATGGCGGGAGACCAGCGGCACGGCGGCCAGCGAGGCGTGGCTGCTGCTCGCCGATCCCAACAGTGTTCCGATCGAGCCGTGGCTGGCCGCGTGGACCGAGGCGTTCCCCGGCACGCCTTGCTTTGGCGGACTGGCAAGCGGGGGCAGCGACGGCGGGGACACTTTTGTTTTTCGGGATCGGGAACTCATCGCTGGCGGGGGTGTCGCGCTCGGTTTTCAGGGCGGGGTGAAAATCCACACGCTGGTCAGCCAGGGCTGCCGGCCCATCGGTGATCCGCTGCCCGTGACTGCCGTTGAGCAAAATATCATCCAGTCCCTCGGGGCGCGGCCGGCGTTCAAGGTGCTCGACGAGGCGTTCCAGTCGCTCAGCGACCGGGAGAAGCAGCGCGCCAGGGGCAATCTCTTTGCGGGCCTCGCGATCCGGGAGGACATCGAGGAGTTTCATCGCGGCGATTTCCTGATCCGCAACATCCTCGGCGCGGATGAGAGCAGCGGCGGCGTCGCGGTGGGGGCGATGCCGCGCGTGGGCCAGACAGTGCAGTGGCAGTTGCGCGACGCGAAGGCGGCGGACGAGGATTTGCAATTTATGGCGAAGCGGATGGCCGCGAAGGAGGTGAAGCCGTTTGCGTCGCTGGTCTTCTCGTGTGGCGGCCGGGGCCGGATGCTATTCGGAGCCCCGAACCATGATGCCGCGGTGATCGCAGATTCCTTCTCGCCGCACCCGAGCGCGGGCTGCTTTTGCAACGGCGAGATCGGGCCGGTCGGCGGCAGGAATTTTGTCCACGGCTACACCGCGAGCATTGCGCTGTTCGAGTGAGGCGGGTGTCAGCTACGCCGCGGCGAAGCCCGCGCCCACGAGGGCGGTCAGCGCAGCGCCGGGGTCTGTGGTGAATGGTGCGCCAATCGGATTGATCGCCCGCGCAAGTTCCGCGACGGGCATCGCTCCTGGAAGGTCCGTCTTGCTGTGGAAAAACACCACGGGCACATCGGCAAGCTGGCGCCGCGATGCGACCTCGCGAATCGCAGCGAGGTTGTCGTCGAGGCGCGCGGGCCTGCTGTCCGCGACAAACAGGAGCGCATCCACCCCGGCGAAAACGCGCATCCAGACCGCGGGATCCGCAACCCGTCCCGGCGCGGTGCAGAGGGTGGCGGAGGCCAGGTGTTCGCCAAGCGGAATGAGGTTTGGTGGGGAAAAATCAAAACTGGCGATTTGGTCAGCCCCGTGCGCCTGCACGAAAATATCGTGGCGCCGCACCGGCGGAAGGAGGGCGTGAATCCTTGAGAGCAGCGTCGCCTTTCCCGCCCCTGGCGCGCCCGCGATCGCGAAGCGGAGGCGGATCACTTTTGCGGAGTGGTCTAGTACAGGCACGGCAGCGGCATTGTGGGTTGGTAATGCTCCGGCGCCCTGCTCGTAGCCGGTTGCACTTTCGGTGCGGCGACGGAAGCACGCATCGGCGGCGGCGGAGTCACCTGCGCGAGTGCTGCGGATCCGCCATTTCCTCCCGCGGGAACATGTCCCGGAGCGCCGAGCACCGAGGGAGGGAGGCTCGCTTCCAGCGGCGCATCCACCTGCGCGCACAAGGCGGGTGGCGGGAGAAAGACAAGCTCGTCATCCCGCTGGGAAATAAAGCGGGAATCAGCGCCGGTGTCGGCTGTAGGCGGAACTTCCACGCAAGCGGGTGAAGCGACGCTTCCTCCCTCCACCCTGGCCGTCACATCCAGCGCCGCGGAAAGCTCAGCGAGAGTTCTGGGAAATGGGGGACAGAGTTCCGAGCCGTCGGCAGACTGAAGTCGGAAAAGTTGCTGGATAAGCCCCATCGCGCGCGAAACTGTGCTCGCGCGAGCCAGTGTTTGCAAGTGCCACGCCCCGCTCACATGGATGAGTGCTGGCTCCGCCGTTCCAGCTTCCACGAACTATTAGTGATCCTCGGAAGTGACACGGAGCACTTCCTCCAGCGTGGTATGGCCCTCGCGCGCCTTGTCCACGCCGACCATTCGCAGTGTCTTCATGCCTTCGCTGATGGCCTGATTTTTCAGCACTGATGCGGAGGCGCGCTTGATGATGAGTCGGCGGATGCTTTCTCTCACGGGCAGGACTTCGAGAAGCGCCATTCGCCCGACATAACCGCGCCCCTTGCAGCGGGAGCACCCGGCGCCGCGGTAGAAGGTGGCGTCTTCCTCCTCGATTGCGAGTTTTTGCAGCAGTTCGTGCTCGGGCTGGAATTCCTCGCGGCAGTTCGGGCACATCCGCCGCACGAGGCGCTGGCCGCATGTAAGGATGACGGACGATGAGATGAGGAACGGCTCGATGCCCATGTCGTCGAGACGCGTGATGGCACCGGCGGCGTCGTTTGTATGGAGCGTGGAAAGCACCTGGTGGCCGGTGAGCGCCGCTTTCACGGCGATGTCAGCGGTTTCGTTGTCACGAATCTCACCGATCATGACGATGTCCGGATCCTGACGGAGAATGGAACGGAGAGCCTCTGCGAAGCCCATGCCGATGTCGCTCTTGACGGCGACCTGATTGATGCCGTTGAGCTGATACTCCACGGGATCCTCGACGGTGACGATGTTGTAGATCGGGTTGTTGAGTTCCCCGAGCACGGTGTAGAGCGTGGTGGTCTTGCCCGAGCCGGTCGGGCCGGTGACGAGGATCAAGCCGTGCGGTGCGTCCACCGCTTTTTGGAACTGCTCGCGCGTGTATTCATCCAGCCCGAGCTGGTCCACAGAGCCCTGCAAGTTGCCCTTGTCGAGAAGACGAATGACGATCTTTTCGCCGTAAACAGTCGGGAGAACGCTCACACGAAGATCCACCTCCTTGCCCGATACGCGGATGCGGAAGCGTCCGTCCTGCGCAAGGCGGCGCTCGGCAATGTCGAGTCCCGAGAGAATCTTGAGGCGGCTGGCGATGGGAAGCTGGAGGGCCTTCGGCGGCGAACTGGCCTCAACGAGTGCGCCGTCCACGCGATATCGCAGTTTGATTTCCTTCTCGAATGGCTCGATGTGAATGTCGGATGCCTTCTCCTTGATCGCCTGGACCAGGATCAGATTCACAATCTTGATGACCGGCGCGTCCTCGCTGCTTGCGGTCATTTGATCGAGGTCTATGTCCTCGCGCTTCACTTTGACTTCCTGGACCGAGTCCGCCGCATCCATCGCAGCCTGTTCCGCCGCATCCTTGATGACCTGGTCCATGGCCGCGCTCGCCTGACCGATGCCCGAAAGCGCCTCTGTGACTGCCCGCTCGGTGGTGATCATCGGCACGATCTCGAGCTTCGTGCGCTGCCTCAAGTCATCGAGAGCAAGGACGTTCAGGGGATCTGCCATCGCCACGAAGAGCTTGTTCCCAAGGCGGCAGACTGGCGCGAGTTTGTAAGCCCTGGCCATTTCCTTCGGGATCAACTCGAGCACCTCCTCGGGCACCCGAACCTTGCTGAGATTCACCGGCGGTGTGTCGAGGCAGCGGCCCATGGAGAACACCATGTCCAGCTCGGTCACATAACTGCTGTCGGTGAGGATTTTCAGCAGGCGCCCGCCATTTTTCTTCTGGGTGGCCAGCGCCTCGTCGAGTTGGGAACTCAGAAGGAGGCCGTCCTGAATGAGGACATCCGCGATTCGTTCACCGAAGGACTTGATGCTCATAGTGGGCTACAGGCGATAAGTGTCGGCGATCACCTTGATGATCACGCTTGGATCGGCGAGGTGCCATTGGATGTTGTAGTCGAGAAGCTGTTGAACCGCGTCCTTGCCGACCGAGTCGAAGGGGTTCACGACCGCGATCATCATCGTGCGGGAAACAATGTCGAACGGGATGATCAGCCGGGCCACGGTGAGGCTCTCCGGCAGCATCCGGACGATCTGCCTGTCAACGTCGTAGCACTCCAGAGGGATGTAGGCGAACTTCGAGCGATCCAGGATTCCGCATAACAACTGGTCCTTTTGTGCGGCACCACGGGTGATGATCTCGTCCAGCAATGATGCGGCGACCTGCAACCCCACGCGCTCCTTGTTCTTTTTCCTGACGATCAGCAAGGCCTGCTGGACGACATCCTCCGAGATGAGGCGGTGCTGGGTGAGGAAACGCGCGAGAGCGTCATTGCCATCCTCCGAGCCAGCCAGTTTCTCCGCGAACTCCGCGCTGGATGCGGAACCGGAGATCCCGGGCCGGCACTTGCTTTGCGTGTTGTTGGTCGCGATGAGATTGCCACCGCCGTGAACCACCGAATTGATGTCGAAGGCGATCGTTGAGCGTCCCCCGGCCCCCCGCTTCTGCGTTTCCTGCAAACGCTTCTCCACCTCGCTGAGCGCGGCGATCACGGTGGCATCGGTCGGGTTCTTGCGCAGAAGGTTCTCGTACTCCAGCAGGGCGGAGGAAAGCTGGCCAAGCTCCATGTACACCTCCGCAAGCTTGCGCGCCACCGCCAGCGTTTCCGCCTCCTGGCCAAGTTTCGTGTAAGCGTCCTTCAGGATCTCGAGGCTCTGCGTATCCCTCGGATTTGCCTGCGTGATGACCTCGAACATTTCGACTGTTTGTCGAATCTGATCCTGATCTTCCGAACTCACTGGTTGGGACGGGCTATCTGCAATCATTGGCTGGTTCAGCTTTGCTAAAGCCAGAAGCATGCCTGCGGATGCAGCGGCGGCCTCAGTTGCCGGAGGTGTGCAAGTCGCGGATGTCCAGTTGCGGCGCCGAGGAACCGTTCCAGTCATTGCGCTCGACCGTGAAGGCGACATCCCACGGCAACGGTGGCAGCGGTATATCAGCCGAGTTCCACCACACCGCCCGGCATTGCCCGCGAGCCTGCCGCAGGAGAAAGGAGTAGTGCTTCCCTTTCATCAAGCGGGGCTCGCCGATATGGGTCACCTTCCTCGCGAAGAAAACCGGCTTCCGGTTGCCGCTGCCGTGCGGATGCAGGGCGCCAAGTGCGGCGATGAATTCCATGCTGATTTCATCGAGGCGCACCTCGGCGTCGAGCAGCAGGCGTTCCTGCAGTTGCTCCGCCAGGAGCATCTCCCGGGCGACCTGCTCGAATGCTGCGCGAAATTCCTCCAGCGCCTCGATCCGCATTGTGAGCCCCGCGGCCATTTCATGACCGCCGAATTTTTCCAAGTGCGCGGCGCATCTGCCGAGGGCATCCACAAGTGAGAAACCCTCGATGCTCCGTCCACTCCCCTTCCCCGCGCCCATCGTGTCGAACCCCACGACGATCGTGGGACGATAAAACCGCCGCTGGATGCGGGCAGCGACGATTCCCAGCACGCCGGGATGCCACCCCGTCGCTCCCACCACGATCGCCGCGGCGCTTTCCGGATCACAGGCATTGAGAACCTGCGCCTCGGCCGCAAGCATGACATCATTCTCGAGCGTCCGGCGTTCGCGGTTCTGTTGATCGAGCATCCTTGCGAGCTCCCGCGCCCGCACGGTGTCCTCCGTCATAAGAAGTTCCAGCGAGGCCCCGGCGGATGCAAGACGCCCCGCGGCATTGAGGCGGGGACCGAGGCCGAAGCCGACGTGGCCAGCCTCAAACGGCGGCTTGATCCCCGCCACTTCGATCAATGCGCGCAACCCTGGACAGCTTGTATTTTCCAGCCTCGCAAGGCCGACCCTCACGAAGACGCGGTTTTCTTCCACGAGTGGCACGATGTCGGCCACGGTCGCAAGCGCCACGAGGTCCAGCATCTCCTTCAAGTCGAAGCCCGGCAGCGGCCGCCGTTTCAACATCCCGTGAGCGACCTTGAACACAATTCCTGCGCTGCACAGGTAATGCAGATCCGCGCCGAGCTTTGGATTTACAATGGCCAGCGCGGGCGGGAGCTCCGCTTTTGGCTCGTGATGATCCAGCACGAGCACATCCACTCCCTGCTCCCGCAAGCGTGTGATCTCCACGACGGAGGTCGTGCCGCAGTCCACGGCGACCAGCAATTGCGGCCGGTGCGTCTGCACGCACCGCGTCACACCATCCGCGCTCAGACCGTAACCCTCATCCACACGGTGCGGGAGAAAAGCAGAGACCGCGGCCCCGTACGCCCGCAGCAGCCGCGTGAGCAAAGCCAGCGAAGTGACTCCATCCACATCGTAATCGCCGTACAAGACCACGCGCTCCTGCCGCTCCACGGCAGCAAGCAACCGCTCCACCGCGATCTCCATCCCGTGCAGCGCAAACGGATCGCCGAGTCCTCGAAGACGCGGCGCGAGAAAGCGGCCGGCGCTTTCGGCATCCGAGAACCCGCGGCGCACGAGCAGCTCCGCCATGAAATTCCCAATGCGCGCGCCCTCCGCCAGCCGGCGGCACAAATCGGGATCAACGGGAGCAGGTGGTATCCAGCGCACGGCCGGAGCCTGTCACGAGCGCGTGTGCCGATGCAAACGCAGTTCGCCGGGCTGAAAACTACAGGGCCTTGACCCGGAAATATCGCTGGGCCGGCGCTGGAAATGTGGGATCGAAGATCTCGCTGGTGGACGCACTCGCGAGGACGGTTTGCAGTGTCTGCCAGGCCCCGCCTGCGAGGTCATCGGTATATTCCACCCGGTAGCTGCGCCCGATCACACTCGGGAAGCGGATTCCGTTGCTGCCGGAAGCGTTCACAACGCTGGCTGCAAACACCGATGAGGGATCATTCGGATTGGTCCCAAACATCGTCTCGAAGCTGTCGGGCTGCCCGTCGCCGTCGCTGTCCGGCGCAGTGCCGCTCCACCCAGGCGAGCCGCCGGTCTCGGCGGACGCGCGCCAGTTGGCGCCGAGGTTGTAGTCGCCGGAGGTGCTGATGACTTCGATGCTCGGGCCGAGACCGTTTGCAGTGGCCGGCCACGGGGCAGTGCTGGAGTAGGTGAAGTCGTGAATTTCATTTCCATCGGCATCCAACAGGCGGATCTGTTCCCCAGAGTTGGCCAGGCCGCTGCCCGTGCCCCACTGGCCCGCGATCGTGGCGCTGGTGCCGTAGCGCGCGGTGAATGCAGCGGTGTTGTTTGTCACGACCACGAATGCGCCGGGGTTGAGCGTCATGTTTGGGAAGACGAATTCGTCGAACGGATCACCGCTCGGAAATTTGCAGCCCTGGAGGTTGATTGCACCCGCCCCGATGTTTTTCAACTCGAGGAACTCGACGGTGTCCGGGGAACCGGGTGAATACATCACCTCGGTGATGCGCAGGTTGTTCAACTGGCTGCTGCTGTTCGAATAGTTGGACAGATTCACGTAATCGAACGCGATCCTCAGATTTTCCACGGAGGTGGTGGCTACGAAAATCCCGCCTTTCACCGCGGATGCCGCGGTGCCGCCACCAAGCGAGCGGGTGAGGACGTTGGACCAGACATTGTTCACCCGCCGGTCGAAATAAATGTTCGCGCCGACGCGCCGGATGCGCAGCGTGGCGCCGGTGGCATTCAGCGGGAATGACGCCGGGGTGTTGAGATTGCTGAACGCCGCGGATGTGGTTCCCATTTTTACCGCGATGTTGAGCCCGTCCTCCGATCCGAATGCGTAACGTCGGATCGTGCCGCCCTCATTGATCTCCACCTGCAGGCCGACGAAGTGGCCGCCGCTGCGCTTTGCGTCGTAGGTGAACTCGGTCTGCAGCGACCAGCTCGCCGTCGCGGGCAACGCGCGCAGCAGGGCGGGATACGTGGGCGAGTTGAAAACGAGCGGCTTGGCGGCGTTGGCCAGCGTCTGCACGAGGATGCGGCCCGGCTTGTCCTCGACGGAATACCACGCGGCCGGCGAGTCGTTGTCGCGGTTCTCGATGTTCTGCTTTGTCCAGAACGCGGCGATATCGTTGTTCCCGAAGGACTCGAAGTCCTCCGAGTTGAATACGGTGATGTCGCGCACGACCGTGCCCGGCGCCCCGGCTCCATCGGTGCCGGTCACGGTGACAGTGTAGATGCCGGGCGTGTTGAAGACGTAGATGCGCCGTGAAGTCGCCGGCGCTGTGACGGTGAAGCCGGTGGCCGGCGACACGCTCCACCCGTAGGACAGCGCAGAGCCCTCGGGATCGAAGCTCGTGCCGGCATCCAGGGTGACCGATTCGCCCATGGCCGCGTTGAAGGACTCCGGGTTTGCCGTGAGGCTCATCGCGGGCGGGGCATTGCCGGTCTTGGTGTACGAATACGCGAGGGTGCTGCCGACGGTGTTGCCGAGATGATCCAGCATCCGGACGGTGAGATTGTTCACGCCCTGCTTGAGAAGGATGCCGCCGAGCGACCACGTCGTCTGGTTGGTCCATGTGATGACAGCCTCGGGATGCCCGTCCACGACGACGCTGAAGGCGGACGACGGTGCAGTGCCGGTGATCGAGAGCGAGTTCGCCGACGTGGTGCTGCTCGGTGTGCTTACCGCGAGTGCCGCGGTGTAGGCGCCTGCGGTGCCACCTCCCGCCGCCTTGTTGATTTCAGTGACGATCGTGCCCTGCCGGTTCGCAAACCAACTCTGATATCCCGTCTTGTTCACGGCAAACGCTGTGGATGATGCGTCCTCCGCATCCATCCACGCATTCGTTCGCGCACCGTTCGCACCCGAAGTCAGGTCGAGCATTCGGGTGAGGTAATAGTTAAACGTCCGCCGGTTCCAAGGCTTGCTGATGTAGGTCCCCCAGCCCGCAAGCCCCCCGACCACGCTGCCACCGGCATTGCCAAAGGCAAGGTCACTGTCCCAATGAAAGAACATGAGCCGCCCGTCGGTTGACTTCCGGTACATGTAGCCATTCTTGCCGCGATCGAGTGTCAGCGAGTCCCAGTCCTGGATATAGCCACGCACGGCCGCCATCATCAGGGTGAGATCCGGGTCGAGCATCCGGTTCACCCGCTCGCGGTAGTCTGTGTCGTTGCTGGTGGCATTGCCGGAAACAGTGCGGAAGAAATCAATCAGCGCGCTGTAGTCGTACTCCGCCTCCCGCGAACGCAACATCCATTCGGTGTGGTAGCGGATCGTGCTGTCGGTGCTCTTGTAGCTCCAGTCCGCATTCTGGGCGTTCTGGCCCCAGTTGTCATCGAACCACCACTGGTCGTCGGTGCGAAAGACCTGGCCTTTTCCGCCACCAGGAAAACACCGCGCGGGCAGTTCGCCATCGCAAGGTTCGGTGTCCTCGCGGATCACGAGGCCGTCGGAATTGATGACATTGTAAACGAACTCGTTTTCGTTCACCGGGTGGCCGAGGACGTAGAGCCAGTAGCGCGTGATGCGATTGTTGTGGTTCCCTGCCTCGGCATCATTGTCGTAGGTGCTCTTCTGGCGCCCGCGGAAGAGGCGATCTCCCGTTAATTTCCATTTTCCACGGCTCAGGTCCGAGCCCCCGCTGCGCGTCCACGGGCTGCCGCTTTTCCGGATCTCGCAGTTGTAGTACACATCCGTCTCGTTGTGGATGAACGTGGCTTGCGCGTAGTGGTTCGAGAGTCGCGGGAAACGGTAGGCGTATTTCGCAGTCAGGCCGTTGCCGCTGAAGATATCGCGCTCATACCGAGGGACGATGAATCGCTGGCGACGGAGCAGGCTGCTGATGGTCCGGTTGTCCACGATCCACAATGCGGGCTTCGATGCGCCGAGTTTCGGCATGTCCTGGGTGGCGGCACCGGCGGTGGCCCGGACGTAGAATTGCACGATCCTGCCATCGGTCTGATGAGTGGTGACTCTGGCGGTGTACAGGCCGTCGCCCGCTGCAGCGTCGCCATTCGTGCCGTCATCGAACATTGGCTGGCTTGCCCAGGCGTTGAGGTTGTCAATGTCGTCCGCGCGGGTGAAAAGCTGCACCGAAGTCAGCGCCGTCGCGCTCGTCACACGAGCGGTCACCTTCACCACGTCCACAGGCTTCGGCACGGAGGGCGAGTGAATGACATAATCCACCTGCGGCGGAGGCGAGGCGGCGAAGCGTGAGTTGGCAGCCCCGGCAGTGCCGACGTTGTTGGGGATCGGGAGCGCGAAGGTATTGCCAAAGCTGTGATCCCAAGTCTGCACGATGAGCCGGTTTTTTCCCGACACCCAGCGCGCGTCGAATGTCAGCGTGTAGTTCGTGCCGGCCGTCATCCCGGTCACGTCAATCTCCGCCCGGTTCGGGCGGTTGTCGCCATGTCCGTCGCCGACGAGGTGTAGCTCGGCTCCGCTCATGTAGCTTGCCCAGTGCGTGCCCTGGCAGAGCCAGCCAGCCGCGCTGGAGCCGTTGGTCGAGACAACGGTGCCATCGCCCGGAATCAGATTCACTCCGCCCGCAGTCGGCCGAAGGTAGAAATTGCGCAGCGCCACATGGCTGTCGCCAACCAGGAACAGATGCAGTTCCTTGTAATCGGTCACGCCGCCCATCGTGTTCAACTGCGACCACACTCCCGTGATCGTGTAGCTCTGCCACCCCGCCTTGTTGCTCTCGTCGCTCTCACGCCACGCGGAGGGCACGTTGTTGTCGGCGTTCGGATTCACCAGCTCCATCGAGCTGCCAAACCCCGCCGCGAAATCCGGCCAGTCCCCGCCGATCTTGTAGTCCACCTCGTCGGCGAGGTTCCCGTATTGATCCACGATGCGGATCAAATCGCCGTTGTTGCTGAGCGAGCCGCTCCATGGCCCCACCACTGTCGCACTTGGGAACGCCGCCTGCAGATAGGCCGGATCCCCGCCGACGACAAGATAGCCGCCCGGCGCGATGCTCGTGCCGGAGGGAAAATCGAAATCCGCGCCACCCCGCAATTTCCAACCGGCGAGCGACACCGCCCCGGCACCCTTGTTGTGAAGCTCGATGAACTGCCCGTTCCGATGGTCACTCGGAGGATCGGCCATGATTTCATTGATGACGATGTCCGTCACAATCGGCGGAGCATTCGCAGCGTCGCGGGTGTGCGTCGGCGACGAATGCCACCACGGCAATTCCGGGGCGTTCTGCCATGAGGGCTTCGCACTCACGGTCGGCGGATAAACCACCTGCATCGAGTCACGACCCGCCACACGCTCCAGCTCCGCGGCCCCGAGAACCGTGTTGGTCGAATCAATGAGGTAAAGCGTCACATCCCCGCTTTCATCGGTCGGGAAAAGGGTGCTCCAGCTCGCGTAGCCGCTTGCGGGCACGCTGCCGGTGAGCAGGATTTTGTCAGAAAAATCCGCCTGGGATGCGAGCCACAGCCCTGCTGTGCTCGCGGGTGCGGAGGAGGTATTTTGCAGCTCCACCCAGTCCACCCGGCCCTGCTCATCAAAGTGTGCCTCGCTCAGGCGCACCGTGAAACCCGACTCGCTCGCCGAGCCATTCGGAGCGCCCGGCGTCGTGTAGGAAAACAGGAACCACGTCGTCGAACCCGCCGGATTGCGCCCGAGCGATCGCCCATCGAGCGGGATCACGGCGCTGATCGCGCTGATGGCCGTCGTGCCGTTGGGCATCGTGAGATAGATCGTCGTGGTCGCGCCCGGGGTGAAACCCGCCTCGGCGAACCCGATGGTCGCATAGCTGTTCGCCGGCACCACCAGCGAGGAGGTGATCGGGAACTTGTTGAGCTGTCCCGGCGTGTCGGTGAGAAAATATCCGTTCAAGTTCACCGGCGCCGCCGTGGTGTTGAAGAATTCGATAAAGCCGTTCCCCGCGGTGCCTGGTTTCACTTCGTTGATCACGATGCTCGGCTGCGTGCTGAGCTTCAGCCTCGCGCCAAAAACGAAATCGCTGCTGTTAGTGGTCGCCTGGTGCCCCTCGGCGGTCAGGACGTTCACGCCGTTCACCAGACCCACCGCCGACCCCGAGGCCACATTGGTCTCCAAGGCTGCGTCACTCACCGTGCGATTCGCAGTCGCATTCCACACGCCACCCTGGGTGTAGCCCGCTCCGCCGATCGGCTGGCCATTCAGGTAATAGTACGCGCCATCATCCACGATCTGATCAATCGAAAAAGTCGCGCCTGCCGGATTCCCGCTGAATGTGAACGTCTTTCGGAAAAGATACACCAGTGGCCTCGGCTCTGGTGGTTGCACCCACGGTACCGCAAGGCCCGGTGCCGGCAGCGCCGCAGTCTCGAATCCCAGCAGGCCCGTACCCGTGCTCCACGAACTGTCATCGAAGCCCAGCCCGCGCCACGCCGTGCCGGGGTCGCTCGTCGGCTGCGTGTATTTCCATTGAGCGTTGAAATCCACAACCGTCGCCGACGAACCCACGCCGATTTCCGGGTTTCCAGAAAATGCCTCGACCGCCGCGGACTCCGTATATCCCGGCGTGCCGCCTGGCTGACGGCTTGCGCGCCAGTTGTGCCAGTCATCAATCGTGTTGTTCTCGTTGCGAAGCACCAGCGAGTGCCCCGCGTCAGCCGCTTTCGGCCATTGGCCACCGTCCTTGTAATCCAGCGTCGTCACCGTGACCCCGTTCTTGTCAGTAAGCGTGATCGTCTCCCCGTCATTGGACAGCGAGCCGGTCCATGGACCAAAAACGCGCACCGCTCCCGGGATCGCGGGATACGCAGCGCGCGTCGTCGCTTCATCCGCCGAACTGATGACGATTCTCTCGAATGCCTTGATGAAATGCGCCTGCACGCTGCCTGCGTTGAAATCCGGGAACGTAAAATCCACACCCGCCGTGAACCGCCACTTGGCCGAATCGAGCGGAGTCACCGTGATGTTCCAAAGCTCGATATACTCCGGCTTGCCCGCAGCGGGGTTGTAAATGACCTCGGACATAACAACCTGCTCAGCCCTCGCATTGTGAAGGAGCAGGAGAAAAAGGAGTGATATTCTGCGCATCAAGCGGTTCAGCAGGTCGGTAGTCAGTTGGAAGAGGGGGCGCGCCCTGTACCTTCGGTTTCCATGATCTGCAACTTGTTTCTCCCCGCCATCGTTGAATTCTCGATCACCAAACCGCTGAGACGGATTCGCCTTGGAAACATTCCCGCTTCCCTCCTGCGGCGTGCCGCATACCGTCCCGCGAATTCACATTCCGAAATGAAGAAACTCATCATCCTTTTCACCCTGCTCGCCGCCGGATTTTTCGCCCTCGCAAAATGGAGCCCGAAGACTGTGGAGCGCATCATGTTCTGGAAACGCACAGCCCCGCAAATCGTCTCGCCACAGAACTTGCCGGAACCCGCCCCGGCACTGTCAGCCTCAAAGCCCGAGGAGGATGCCGTCCCGCCGGCTCCCTCCGCGGATGCCCGCGTGGTTGTGGATAAAACGGCCCAGGTCGTCGTGCTTCTCTATCATCGCATCGAGCCTTCCGCACAAACGGCTGGCGACCTGAATGTCTCGCCCGAGGTTTTCGAGCAGCACATGCAGCGACTGAAAGACGAGGGCATCAGCGTCATTTCCATGTCCGATTTCCTCGCTTGGCGGCGCGGCGAAAAAAGCATCCCTTCCCGGTCAGCGATCATCACCATTGATGACGGCTACGTGTCCGCCTTCGACACCGCGCGGCCAATCCTCAAGAAGTTTGGTTACCCGTGGACATACTTCATTTATACAAAGTACGTCGGCAGCGGAGGAAAGAGCATCACATGGGAGCAACTCGGCCAGCTTCGCGACGAAGGAGTGGAAATCGGCTGCCACACCGTCTCCCACCAGGACCTGCGCGACCCGCGCGGCAAAACACCCGAGGCCTACGAGCAATGGCTGCGCGATGAGATTGCAGGCTCCAAAACGATCATCGAGCAGCATCTCGGCATCCGTTGCACAGCGTTTGCCTATCCGTTTGGAGGATGGAATTCGCGCATAGTGCAAATCGTCCGCGAGGCGGGCTACGCCGCGGCATTCACCGTTTACGGCCAGCGCATCACCCACTCCGCCCCGTCGGAAAAAATCGGGCGCTACGCATGGAGTTCCCGCCGCCCGCAGGACATCGAGCTCGCCTTGAAATTCATCGGCCCGCTCTCAAGCACTGAACCAGGGCCCACGCCACCGCCGTCTTCCGCAACCGCGAATACGCTTCTCACCCAGCCACTGGATGGCGAAACCATCGCCGATCCCCAGCCGACGCTGAAAGTGAACCTCTCGCAAATCGAAGGCATCGAGCCTTCCAGCGTCAGCGTTCGCCTCAGCGGCATCGGCCTCGTCCCGCACAAATACGACAGCTCCACGCATCTTCTCGAATCCCGCCCACCCGAGCCGCTCACACCCGGCGAGTACACCGTGACCATCTCCGGAAAAGCCGGCAGCAAACGCGTGGAGACACGGTGGCGCTTCACCATCGCGCAGAAAACCGCCTCCGGCCCGTAGCCCCCTACTTCCGCCTGTGCGCAGCGGTCGCAAGGTCAATGTAGTGCGTGAGATTCGCACCGTTCAGCGTCACGCGGTCAATCCATCCCGCGACACTCCCGCCGATCCACACCACCGCCGCCTCGTCCGCCTCCGTCTCGCCCGCCCGGATCTCCCTCGGCGGCTTGTTCGGATTCCGCGGATTCGCGCTGCTGTTGTCGTAGATCCACTCCGCATAAATCCGCGTGCCCTTCGGCAATTCCGCAGCCTCCGCGAAACGCCATGTCTCCTCCCACTCGCGCTCCCAGTCGCTGATTTTTAAAAGCGGAATTTTCTTCCCGCCGGGAAGTTCCGCCCACACCCGAACCCCCACGCCCACCCTCAGCATCCGCGCCCGAATGTCCGTCGCCCGCAGCGCCACCGGCAGCGTGACCGTGTCGCGCAGCCTTGCCTCCCCGGCACCCGCCGGGATCCGGATGTCCTCGCATCCAAGAAAAACCCCGCTCACCTCGCGGACGACAGGCTCCTTCGCGAAATAAAGCCCGACGCGCGGAACATCCGTCATAGCTTCGCCGCGTGGCCGGTAGTGAACCTGCAAAACAAAATCCGTGTCCGCTGTCAGCGTGATCGCCGAATCCCCAAACGCCCGCGCCGCCTGGCCAGGAAAGTATCCCGGCGTATAGCCCGTCGGCACAAAACCCGGCCCGCCGTACAATTCGTACCGCCCGTCCTTTCCCGCCCGCTCGCGCGCGCTCCCGCTTCGATCGAGAATCCCGAGCGCACCGTGCGTCACACGCCGGTTCCCCGGCAAAACCTCCACCGCACGAAGCTGCCGTTCCTCTCCAAGGCCGAGTGGAAAAACGTAGTGGACGAAAAGATCGCGCCCCTCGGCCGGGATCGCGAAAGCCTGCGCCGCCGTGAGAATCATGTCCGGCTCCCCGAGCATCCACCCGTCCGGGTTTGCCTGCGGCGGCGGCCCCGCCTCGCCCTCCTGCGCGCCAGCCTCCACCCAGTGCCGGAACGTCGCCGCCTCCACCGCGCTCAATCTGCGGTCCCACGCGAAATGGCCTCCCTCCGGCTTCCACGGCGGCATCAGCCCGTCCGCGATGATCCGTGTGATCTGCCCCGCGCGCTTCCGCACATCGGTGAAATTATCGAGCGGAAACGGCCCGAGCCCGTCGGCGTTGTGGCACGCCACGCACTTCCCGCGGAGCACCGGGAGCACATCGCGGTGAAATGTCGCCGGCTCCGCCGCCAGCGCACTCCCCGCGATCATGACCGCAAAAAATTGCCGCATCATTTCCGGATCACCAGCGCTCGCGGCTCCGTCATTTCCTCCATCGCATACCGAACACCCTCGCGGCCAAAGCCGCTGTCCTTCACCCCGCCGTACGGCATGTTGTCCACCCGGAAAGTCGGCACCTGATTGATCAGCACCGCGCCCACCTCGAGCGTTTCGTGTGCACGCAACGCGAGCCCGATGTCGCTCGTAAAAATCCCTGCCTGCAGCCCGAATACCGAATCATTCACCATCGCGAGCGCATCCTCCGCGCAGCCCACCCGCTGGAGAACCACCACCGGTGCGAACAGTTCGCACACGCACACCTCGTGCGACGGCGGCGCATCCTCGAGAATCACAGCTCCGAGCATCCGACCCTCCCCGCCGCCATCGTGCAGCACCTTCGCGCCTTCCGCGATCGCGGACGCAATCCGCGCACGTGTCCGATCCGCCGCCTCCGCGGAAATCATCGGTCCGATCACCGTCGCGCGATCTCGCGGGTCGCCGAGCACCACCTTCTGCGCGACGTGTGCGACAAAAAGCCGCCGGAACTCCTCGTACACCCGCTCATGCACAAACACGCGCTGCACGCTGATGCACGTCTGCCCCGCGTAAGCGAAGGCGCCCGTCGCAATCGCCGGCACCGCCAGCGCGAGATCGGCGTCCTCATTCACCACCACCGCGGCATTCCCGCCAAGTTCCAGGCAGACCTTCTTTTTCCCCGCGAGCGACTTCAGCGGCCAGCCCACCGCCGGGCTTCCCGTGAAACTCAGCATTGCCACGCGGTCGTCCGTCACCAACCGCGTGACATGCTCATTCGCGCAAGTCACCACATTCACCTGCCCCGCAGGCACGCCGGCATCGGCCAGAACCTCCGCCAGCAGCAACGCGGTGAGCGGGCACTTCGGCGCGGGCTTGATGACGATGCAATTCCCGGTCGCGAGCGCCGGCGCCACCTTGTGCGCCACGAGGTTCAGCGGGAAATTGAACGGCGTAATCCCCGCGATCACCCCGATCGGAAAACGCCGCACCATCCCCACGTGCCCCGCCCCGCTCGAAAATGCGTCCACATCCAGCACCTCGCCATGCTGGCGCCGCGCCTCCTCCGCAGCCATCGTGAAAGTCGCGACCGCCCTTGCCACTTCCGCCTCCGCGTACACCACCGGCTTCCCTGCCTCCGCCACAATCGTCCCCGCAAACTCCGCCCGACGCGCCTCGATCCCCTGCACGATCCGCCCAAGCAAACCCGAGCGTTCATGCGCAGCCATGCCACGCACCTTCGCAAACGCCACGCGCCCCGACACCACCGCTGCATCGAGGGTCGCCGCATCGCCCAGCGCCACCTGGGCGATCTCTGCGCCGGTGAAGGGATCGCTCACCGGCAGCGAGTCGCCGGTTTCCACCCACTGCCCATCGAGAAATAGAGGCTTCGTGCTCATGCGTTGAACATTCGCGGCAAACGCCCGGCGCTCAATTCGCAAATGCGCCCATCCGCCCATAAATCCGGCAACCTGCTAGCAGGCGATCTGCTAGTCAGTCGTGCCATCCTTCACGCCAGCCGCGCCTCGAAGCACCGCCATCCGCGGCCCGTTGCGGCATGTTTCGAGGCGGATCGTCCCTTGCCTGGCCGCGTTCCAAAGTTTCGTGCGTCGTTGCGTGAGTGAGCGCAAGGGCCTCATGTTTGCCATGCCACTGGCCCTTCTCATCGTGCTTCCGCTGGCTGGTGCATGGGCGCTTTTCATCACGGCGGAGCAGCGCGATCGCACAGCGCCGGGCTTGCGGGACAGCGCCGCGTTCAGCGCCGAAACGCTGCGCCATCTCGCGTTCTGCGCGGGCGTCTTCGCCCTGGGTGGAATCATCACGGCGATCGCCGCCCGCAAGCGCCTTCTTGCCGACCGCACCACCGCTCTCCAGCACGATTTCCTGTCCACCGTGTCCCACGAATTGAAAACACCGCTCACCAGCGTGCGATTGCTCGTGGACACGCTCAACGCCGGACAGTGGGCGAACCCGGAGCGCACCAAGCAGTACGCGGAAATCATGCACCGCGAGATCACTCGCCTCAGCCACGTGCTCGACAGCTTCCTCACTTATACACGGCTGGAGCGCGGAAAAATGCGGTTCGACTTCGCGGAAACGGATCCTGCGCAGGTCGCCGAGCACGCAGCCGAAATCATCAGGGGACGCTTTCGCGGCCACGGCAGCCTGGATTTTTCAGTCATGCCCGGCCTGCCGCTCATCTGGGCCGACTCGGACTCACTCATCACCGCGCTCCTGAACATTCTCGACAACGCCTATAAATTCACGCCGAAGGACCGCAGGATCACCCTTCGCGTCTGCGCGGAGGCTGATCGTGTAGATTTCAGCATCGAGGACAACGGCATTGGAATGACGGCGCGCGACGCGAAACGGGTGATGAAAGGCTGTTATCGCGTGGATGCAGAAGGCACGGGCGGAGGAGCAGGGCTCGGCATCAGCATCGTGAACAATGTCGTGGCGGCACACCGGGGTTCGTTCGATGTCCGCAGCGAGCCTGGGAAGGGAAGCTGCTTCACCATTCGCATCCCGGTGGATCATCCGGACAAACCATGAACGCAAGGCAGCACACCATCCTCATCGTTGAAGACGATCCCAGCATCCTCTTCGGTCTGCGGGACAACTTCCAACTCGCAGGCTACCGTGTGCTGAGTTCCATTGACGGCACGCTCGGACTCGAACTCGCGATCAAGGAAAGCCCGGACATTATAATCCTTGATGTCATGCTGCCCGGCACAAATGGATTCGACGTTCTCGCGGCGATCCGGAAACGCGAACTCGACATGCCCGTCATCATCCTCACCGCGCGGGGGCAGGACGCGGAAGTCGTGAAAGGCCTCAACCTCGGCGCCGACGATTACCTCACAAAGCCCTTCAGCATTCAGGCACTGCTCGCTCGCGTGCGGAATTTTCTGCGGCGTTATCGCAAACCCGAGGCGGAACTCGTGAAGTTTGGCGGATTCGAGCTGAACAAGGGCGCGCGCCAGCTCACAAGGAACGGCAGGGAGATCGAACTCACTCCGAAGGAATACGGCCTCCTCGATTACCTCCTCGCCAACATCGGCCGGGCACTGACACGCGAACAAATCCTCACCCACGTGTGGGGCGACGAACAATCCGTCACCGGACGCAGCGTGGACCGCTGTGTCGTTTCGCTGCGCGCAAAAATCGAGGACACTCCGGCAAGGCCGGCGATGCTGCACACGGTGCAAAAAGTCGGGTACCGTTTTGAAGTGGACGAGGCATCGGGTGACTGAGCCGGAACGATGCAGTTGGTGCGGCGCGATCCGTCCGGAACACAG
>CAMAUI010000020.1 GCA_945861385.1 Prosthecobacter debontii | reverse complement strand
CCTTCAGCCATCCATCCGCCCCGAGGTGTTTCCGGCGAGTCGCCGGAAACTGCACCCGAGTCGGGTGCTCCACCCGCAAGCGCGGCGCTTCGCTTAGCCCTTCCTGCTGTATGAGTGTGAAAATCGTATTCTTGCTGGCGATGGCGGCGCAGGCTGCGCCGATCGAGGATGCCTATCGGGCAGCGAAAGCAGCCATCGAGTCTGGCGACGCAGCGCGCGCCGTGGAATTGCTCGCGCCATTTGATCGCGCAGCGGATGCGGACGCGGCGCAGCTTGCGGTCGCGCGCATCGCGCTAGGCCGCGCGTATCTTCGGCTTGGCAAGGCGATTGAAGCCCGCGATGCCCTCGCCCGGATCGGCCCCCTGCCAGATGAGTCGCCCCATGTGGTGGCCGTCAGCGCATTGCTCGGCGACGCGCACCGGCTGCTCGGTGCGAGCGAGGACGCCGGGCGCGCGTATGCGCTGGTGGCCAAGCTCGCGGGAAATGCGGTGCTGGGGCGCTACGCCGCCGCGCGCGTGAGCGAGCTGCAGGCGGAAGCGGCGGAGGAAAAGAAGGAATTTGCAAAGGCTGCGGGGCTCTACCTCGCGGCGGGCGACGCCCTGCTCGGGCTCGGCGTGGAGGACAATGCTTACTACGCCGATGCGCGCGCACTTTTTGAAAAGGTCGCCAAGGGGAGCGACAAGGCTTCGCCGGGAAAGGACTGGCGTGGCGAGCCGACGGCGCGCGCGGTTTTTTCCATCGGCGAAGTCGAGCGGATGCAGCAGCACTACCCGGAGGCGATCGCATACTATCAGCGCACGTTCGTGAGCTGGCTCAAGTATCCGGCATGGCCTGCGCGCGCCTATCTCCGCGCCGCGGAGTGCATGGACAAACTCGGGAAGCGGGAGTTTGCGATCCGCCACCTGCGCGAGATGATGCGCAAGCCGGACAAGTTCGGAAAGCTGCCGGAATTCCAGGAGGCGAAAAAGCAACTGCGGGCCTGGGGCCAGGAAGTCCGCTGAGTCGAAGGAGCAATGCGGGCTTGCGCGGCGCGGCATTTTCCACGCCTATCGCCAGCGCCCAATGTTCGGCTTCATCGTCCGCCGCATCATCGCCCTCTTTCTCGTGCTGCTCATCGCGGTGTCGTTCACCTTTTGCCTGCTCCGGCTCGCGCCTGGCAGTCCATTCAACCTCAACGAAAAGCAGTCCACGCCCGAGAACATCGCGAAGCAGGAAGTCCTCTACGATCTCGACCGCGGCATCCCGTCGCAGTGTGCGCGGTATCTCGGCATCAAGGAGAACAATCGCGGGTATTATAGCGGGCTTCTTTTCAGCAATGATCCCGCGGCCGGCTTCCCGGACTTTCATCGCTGTCTGAAATACAAGGATCGCACCGTGAACGAGCTGATCGCGGATACGCTGCCGGTTTCCGCGATCATCGGCGGGCTCTCGCTGCTGATCGCATCGGTCGCGGGAATCTGGCTGGGCAGCCTCGCCGCGCTCCGAAAGCACACGTGGATGGACTCGGCGACAATGCTCACCGCGATGCTTGCCGTGAGCATCCCGACTTTTGTCACCGGCCCGGTGCTGGTGCTCGTGTTTGCGCTGTGGCTCGGCTGGCTGCCCGTGGGCGGATGGGGCGGATTCTTGAGCCTGCTGCTGCCCTCGATCACGCTTGCCGGGCCGTTCATCGCTTACATCGCGCGGCTCACCCGCACTTCCATGCTGGAGGTGCTTGATCAGGATTTCGTCCGCACGGCGCATGCGAAGGGCCTTGGCGAGCGGAGGGTCATCTACAGGCACGCGCTGAAAGTCGCCGTGCTTCCCGTCGTCAGCTTCCTCGGCCCGCTTGCAGCGGGGCTGCTCACCGGATCGCTTGTGATCGAGCGGGTCTTCAGCCTGCCGGGCATGGGCGACTTCTTCGTGAATTCCGTGCTTAGCCGCGACGTGTTCCTCTGCTGCGGCAGTGTCGCCGTTTATTGCACGTTGCTCGTCGTGATGAACCTCATCGTGGACATCGCCTACCAGATGCTCGATCCGCGCATCCGCCTCGAATGAGCACGCCCGTCGTACAGCCACCGGGCGCGTTTCGCCGCCTGTTGAAAAATCGCGCGGCCATCTCTGCGATGGTCGTGCTCGCCGTGATCGTGCTGCTCGCGCTTCTCGGTCCACTGCTTCCGTTCTACTCGCCCGAGCTGACCACTCCGCAAAAGAACGCCGCTCCGTCGCTCACCCATCTCTTCGGCACTGACCTGAACGGCCGCGACCTCTTCTCCCGCGTCATCCAGGGCGCGCAAGTCTCCCTCATTGTCGGGTTGTGCGGCGCGCTGGTGAGCTTCCTCGTCGGCACCGCGTACGGGCTCGTCTCGGGCTACGTCGGCGGGCGTGTGGATAATGCCATGATGAGGTTCGTGGAAGTGCTCTACAGCATCCCGAGGCTCATCATCGTCATCGTCGCGATCTTCACGTTCGAGAAGCGGCTCGCGGCGCTCATCAACGAGATCAATCCCGATTGGGTCGCCTACAGCAAAGTGATCATCCTCATCCTCTGCCTCGGTCTCATCGAGTGGCTCAGCATGGCCCGCATCGTCCGGGGGCAGGTGCTCGCGCTCAAGGAGCAGCAGTTCGTCCTCGCCGCGCGCGCGCTTGGCCAAAGCCATGCCCGCATCCTCCTGCGCCACCTCCTCCCAAATCTCGTCGGCGTGGTTGTCGTCTATCTCACCCTCACCATCCCGCAGGTCATCCTCGACGAATCATTCCTCAGCTTCCTCGGACTCGGCATCAACGACCCGCAGGCGAGCTGGGGCAGCCTGCTTAGCGACGGCAAAAACGTCATCAACCCGGTGAAGAGCTACTGGTGGCTGCTCGTCTTTCCCGCTGCCGCCATGTCGCTCACGCTCCTTTCGCTGAACTTCCTCGGCGACGCGCTGCGCGACGCGCTCGACCCGCGGGCGAAGCGGTGACGATGCAGGGGCAATCCCGCCCGCAAAGAGGGGGTGCATTTTCACTGCCGGACATCGGGAACGATTGAAAGGGATGCAGTCCGGTTGCACGGATGCCCCGCCAGCTTTTCATATGGGCTGCTAAGCCGGAACGATGCAGTTGGTGCGGCGCGCTCCGTCCGGAACACAGGCTTCCAGCCTGTGCGGCCGGCGGTCATCATGCGTGCGGCGTCCGCACCATTCGGTGCATGGGCCAGCGGGCTGGAAGCCCACTGTCCGCACAGGCTGGAAGCCTGTGTTCCACTTCGCACCTCTCCCGCAACTGAATCGTTCCGGCTAAGAGGAGAGGCGAACTTCCCGTTTACACGGACAAGCTCCTGCCTACGTTGCCTCCAGCGTGCGGACAGTTGACGATGCTTTTTGCGAAACACCAACCAGTGATTGAGCCGCTCGAAGCGCGGATCGCCCCGGCAGCCACAGGTCTCGCCATCGGGCGTGCGCTGGATTTGCCAGGGGGCATAGCGGTCTCGGTGACAGGGGATCCTGCGGCGGTCGCGACTCAATCGCTCGGGACAACCGGCCAGTTGCTCGGATTTCCAAGCGGGAGCGACGGTGATTTTTTAATCCTGAGCACGGGCATCGCGACCCATGTCTCCACGCTGACGAATTCGGGCGACTCGCAGGGCACCGACCTTGGGCCGAGGGGGAGCGATGGCGATGAGGTGTCCGTGCGTTTCACGCTTCCGGTGCCGGTCGTCAGCGGGGAGCAAAGGCTGAAATTGGATTTCATGTTCCTCACCGAGGAGTTCCCTGAATTCGTCGGTGCGGGTTTCAACGACACCTTCGAGGTGCTCATCAACGGCGTGAATCAGGCGAAGGATGAATTTGGGCACCCGATTGACGTTGATAACGCCTTCTTCTCCGGCGAGGCCGCGCCGGGGACCTTCTTTGACGGGCGGACGAACAAGCTCACGCTGAATTACACGATTCCCAATGGAGTGACATCGCTCGATATTGAGATGCGCCTCACCGATATCGGTGACGGTGTGCTCGATTCTGCGGTGCTCGTGGACAATGTGCGCTTCGAGTCCCCGCAGGTGGTGTTTCTCGATTTCGACGGGGCAACCGTCCTGAATCACTTTGGCGTGGGTGTGACGGGGATCCTCCCGGCATTCTCGGCGGCGGACATCGGCTCGGCGGATGCGACGGGCGACATCATCACGCAACTGTTCGCAAAAGTGCAGGCGCTCTACGCGGACTACGACATCCTTTTTACCATGAGCCAGCCTGCGGGCGGTGAGTACAGCACACTCGTCATCGGCGGGAACAACGACATCCTGCTCGATCTCACTGGTGCCAGCGTGCTCACGCAGCAACAGGCCGGCGGGACGAGCGCGACGCTCCGGGACTTTTTCAATCTCGGAGCCGATTCCATACTGGGGCTGGCTGGCGTGCCGGATGTCGGCAACCTGGATCACAGCGACCAGGCGGTGATCTTTTCGGGTGAGTTTGACAACTTTTTCTCCGGCGAGACCGTTGAAGCGCGACTCGACCACCTCGCTGTCACCATCGCACACGAGCTGGGGCACGCGCTCGGACTGCGCCATGTCGAGGACGCAAACTTTGGCGACATCATGAAGCAGAATGCGCCGCGCGACACCGGCGCGGAGTTTGGGGAGACACTGCTGACGATCGCGGAAACCTGGAGTGACGGCGTCACCCTGCAGAATGCCGAGGCTTACCTCACCTCCGTGCTGGGGAAGAGCGGCGGGTCCGCGCTCTCGCCTGCGCTGGCGCAGCAGACCGGTTCATTCTCCACGACGAGCGGGATGAAGCTCTACGACGTCACCATCTCGATCCAGCTTCCCGGGAACGAGTCCGCACCGCTCACGTTCCACTTTGATCAGTTCGATGCGAAGCAAAACCTGCAACTGCCGGCGCTCCCGGTGGATGCCACGATCACGCTCACCGCGTCGTCCGCGCAGGGCGGGGCGACGGATGTGTTCAGCGGAAAGTCTGTCGGAGGCGCGCTCGATGCCGCAGCGACGGCGGTTCCGCTGTTCAAGGCCGACGGCGCGCTTGCCGGTATTCCGCTCTCGAAGTCCAACGGCTCAACATTTTCCCCGCTGGGCTCGCTTCCGCTCAAGCCCAACGACCTCGGCGACGTGAAGCTCGCGCCAAAGGGCGTCGTCAAGCTCACGGACGCGGACGGCGACATCTACACGATCCGGCTGACCGGCCCGGGCCTGTTCGGCTACGTGCTCGACGACCCGGATCACGATGGAAAGGGAGGGCTGTCGCGACTCGTGCTCGATGACACCACGCTTGCGAGCCAGCTCGTGATCACAGTGGCGAAGGCAAAGGGTGGGGACGGTTTCGTGGACTTCGAGGAGATCAGCGGCACACTCGGCGCCGCGCTCAAATCGCTCGACGCGCGTGGCATTGATCTTACCGCCGAGGGCATCTCATTTGCCGGTGCAGTGCGGACGGTGTGGATTCACGATCTCAGCGACGGCGCAAACATTTACACCGGCACAGCGGCGGGTGTCGTGAGCACGGTCAAGGCCCACGCGATCGGTGATGGGTCGAATGTCGCGATCGGCACGGACGTGGGATCGTTCAGCGCGGCGGAATTCGGGGAGTCTTCGCTGACGGTTCCCTCACTTAAGAATTTCTTGCTCACCGGCGATGCAAAGGCCGCGATCGAAGGAGACTTCGGCGGGAATGCTGAAATCGCCGGGGTCTTGGGCAAGTTCTCCGTCCATGATATTTCGGGCGGCGCACGCATCAAGGCAGGCGGATATTTCTTCGATTCAACCGTGCTGGTGATGCACGAGGTGGCCGACGGAGCCGTCATCAATCTCGGGAGCGCCGTCGCATCCCTCACAGCCGCGAAGATCGGCGATGCGGCGTTCAAAGCGGATGCATTTGGAAAAGTCGTGGTCACGGGCGACAAGGGCAGCGGTCTCAAGGGGGACGTGGCCGGGGATTTTTCCGCGGAGGGCGGGTTCACCCAGCTTCGCGCGCACGACATTCTCGGCACGGCCAGTATCACTGCGGGTGGGATATCCACGGATCTGAGCACGTTCACCGTCCACGAGATTCGTGACGGTGCGAGCATCTCAGTGGAAACGACGATCACGGCATTCACGGCGGCCAGAATCGGGTCGGCGACTCTGCATGCAGCGGCGGTCACCCTCCTGACGGTGAGCGGCGATGCGAAAACCGGGCTCGCCGGTGACTTCAATGCCACGCTCTCGCTCTCGGGCGGTGATGTGCCTTTCGACAACACGCTCGCGGTTGCGATCATCTCCGGCGGGATGACCGGTGCGAAGCTGACGCTCGACAGCATCGGGCAGTTGAGCGCCCGCTCGCTCATTGATTCGAGCATCTTCGCCGGTTTTTCACCCACGAATGCTGGCGAGCCGATGGACGGCGGCGTGTTTTTCGCGGCGGGCCTGATCAAGTCCCTCACGATCACGGGCAGCATTGATGCGGTTGCGAACAGCATCATCGCCGGTTCGGTTGTGAAGGAGGTGAAATTCCGCAGCCTCGTGAGCGACAATGGCGGGGACGCTTTTGGAATCATCTCCGGCGGCCCGCTCAAGCAACTCTCCGTCCCAGGTTTCACTTATCACAAGGCTGGTCCGGCGGATCAATCGCTCGGGGACTTCCACGTGATCCGGGTGTAGCTCCGTGGGCGCGCTTGCGCTTGTCGCCCGGCTTCCAGAGACTCCGCATGTGCGCGTCGAAGTCCTCAATACCGGCACCGAGTTGATGCTCGGTAGTGTGATTAACAAGCATCTGGCATTCATCGCCGAGGCGCTCTTTCCACTGGGATTGCGTGTGCAGCGGCAGGTGACGGTGCCGGACGGGGATGCGATCCGGGAGGCTCTCATGGAGACATTTGAGCGCGCGGATGTGGTGCTGGTGACCGGGGGGCTCGGGCCGACGACCGACGACATCACGCGTGACATCACCGCGGGCCTGCTGGGCGTGGAGCTTCACCACGATGAGGCTGTGTGGCAGGCGATCATGGAACGATTCAACCGGCGGGGAATCCGCTGGAGCGAGCGGGTAAAATTGCAGGCGCTTCGCCCGCGGGAAGCTGCCGTGTTGCCGAATCCAAATGGCACCGCGCCCGGCCTCCACTTTCCACCGCTCCCGGTCCCGGGTGGTTCAGGCGCGAAGTCGCCGCACATTTTTCTCCTGCCAGGTCCCCCGCGTGAACTCGTGCCGATGTTGAATGAACAGGTCATCCCGATCCTCGCCGGGCTGCTGCCGCCGGGCGCAAGGCACGAGATGCGGACTTATCGTGTCATCGGGATGGGCGAGTCACTCGTGGAGGAAAAGGTCGGTGCCGACTTGCTGGCATTGGGCATCGAGGTCGGCTACTGCGCGCGACCGGGCGAGGTGGACGTTCGCCTGATCGGGGCCGGGGAAACGCTGGAGAGGGCGGGAAAACTTGTGCTTGAGCGGCTTGGCGCCTCCATCTTCACGAAGGACACGCGCCCGCTCGAGCGGGTGGTGATCGAAGCCCTGACCGCCGCGGCAGCCACGCTCGCAACTGCGGAAAGTTGCACGGGCGGCTTCATTGCAAACGCGCTGACGAACGTCCCCGGCGCCTCGCGGGTTTTTCTCGCGGGGTATGTCACCTACGCAAACGAGGCCAAATCGTCCGCGCTCGGCGTGGATCCGCGGCTGATTGCGGAGCACGGAGCGGTGAGCGCGCCTGTGGCCCGCGCGATGGCGGAGGGAGCGGTGCGGGCGGCGGGCGCGCGCTTTGCGCTGGCCACCACCGGCATCGCCGGGCCGGATGGGGGGACTGCGGAAAAGCCCGTTGGCACAGTCTTTGTGGCACTTGCCGAGACCGGGGCGGAGACTGTTTTGCAGCGGCACGCATTCGTGACGGATCGGGAAACCTTCAAGCACCTGGCCGCGCAGGCTGCGATGGATCTGCTTGTGCGCCGGCTCGACGGGCGTGCGATCCACGGAGGGGGAGAATTTTCCGAGGGAGACGGTGGATGCGGCGGAAGATGAGGCGGAAAGCGAACCTTTGCGTTCACGCGCGCTTGGTGCATCGTCGCCCTAATCCGTATGAACCGCCGAACTTTTTTCACCGCCGCCGGGGCGGTCGCCGCCGCGAGTGCGCTTGCCCAGCAGCCTGTGCCGGCGCTCTTCAAAAAACGGATCAAGCTTGGCATCTCCACGTATTCTTACTGGCACTTCGATGAGAAGAAGTTTCCGGTCACGACTGTCATCGAGCGTGCGGCGGAGATCGGGGTGGAGGGGGTGGATGTCCTGCACCGGCAGATGGAACTTCCCGAGCGTGCTCCGTTCGACGCCGCGGGGCGCGCTTATTGCCGGAATCTCAAGCGGCACGCCTTCCGCAACGGGATCGAGCTCATCTGCCTCTCGACGCACCAAAATTTCGTCTCGCCCGACCCCAAGCTCCGGCAGGTCGCGGTGGATCATACGCTGAAGACCCTCGAGATCGCAGACGCGATCGGCGCGCCGTGCATCCGGGTGAACGCCGGTCGCTGGAACACCATCGCGAATTTTGACGAGTTCATGAAAAATCGCGGCCTCGAACCGCCGATCGCCGGGAAGACGGAGGATGAGGCGTTTGACTGGAGCATCGAGTGCCTTGGCAAATGCGTGAAGCGCGCCGAGGAACTGGGAATCATCCTCGCGCTTGAAAACCACTGGGGTCTTTCGCACTCGCCGGAGGGAATTCACCGCATCCTCGGCGCGATCAAGTCGCCATTCATCGGGACGCTGATGGATACGGGAAACTTTCTTGAGGATCCGTATGACAAGCTGAAGGCCATCGTGGCGGAGACGGTCTTCGTGCAGGCGAAGACGTATCATGGCGGGGGCGTGTGGTACACGCTCCACCTCGACTACGCGCGCATCGCGCGAATCCTCGCGGATGCAAAGTACAGCGGCTACGTCTCGCTGGAAATGGAGGGCAAGGAGCCCGCGAACACTGCGGTGCCGAAGAGCATCGAGATGCTGCGGAAAAATTTCGGGGGATGACCTCCGCCGCATGCACTGGGAATTGGCCGACCAGGATTCGAACCTGGACTAGGTGAGTCAAAGTCACCTGTGCTGCCGTTACACCATCGGCCAGTGAGCGCGCGGAAGGTAGCGGCCGGTGCCACGGGGGCAAATCGAAACTGGCGGGCGTGCCAGAATTCCTGCGCTGCATGGGATTGGCAGCGGGACGCAGTTCGTCCACAAAGCCGCGCAAGTGTCAGAGCCAGTCTTCCATGATGAGCCGCCGGATGTGCCGGTCGCCGAGATCGGACGTTACGCGCGGCTGAACGACGCGCGTGAACGGGGGCTCGTCGTGGCGGCAATGGAGCTTCCGCATTGGGTTGTCCGGCAGGGCCGGGATTATGTGTTGTTTGTCGAGGAAAAGGATCGTCTGCCGGCCATGGCGGCCGTTGCTGCATTCGAACGGGACGAACTTTCAAAGCCTGTCGCCGCGCCATTGGAGCCGCTTCGGGTTCCGAAGTTTGCGGTGCTCATGAGCCTTCTCGCGCTGGCGCTGCTTTACTGCCTGCAGCGAATGCTTCCCCCACAGGTGATCGAGCGCGGCGTCGCTGACAATTCGATGATCCGCGCCGGTGAGTGGTGGCGTGTCGTCACGGCGCTGACGCTTCACGGTGACATCGAGCACCTCGTCTCGAATTTATCGCTGGCGGTGTTTGTCTTCGCCTTTGTTTTTTGGCGCTTCGGCACGGGCATCGGGCTGTTTGCGACGATGCTCGGCGGCGCCGCGGGGAATGTGCTGAATGCGTTTCTGCATGTTGGGAAACTTCACCGGAGCATCGGATCTTCCACGGCGCTGTTCGCGGGGCTGGGCTTGCTCGCCGGCGCGGAAGTCGCGGCGCGGCTCTCGCACAAAAACGCACGCACGGGCTGGGCGCTGTTCGTTCCCATCGGGGCGGGGCTGGCGTTTCTCTCGCTGTTCGGGGGTGGCGGCATGAATGATGACGGCTCCCCGGCCAGCGAGGTGGGGAACGTTGACCTCGGCGCGCACCTTTTCGGGCTGGTCGCGGGAATGGTGCTTGGGGCGGTCTTTGCGGGTGCCGGGCTGAAAAACGATGCGCCGGGCTGGCAGCGCACGGTCGCGGGAACGCTGGCGGTCGTGCTCCCCGCCGCCTGCTGGCTGCTTGCGTTATGAACGCCTATGCCGAGGGCGGGAGCCTGCCGGTGCGCGCGAATTCGATGTCGGCATCCACCATCAGCCGGGTGAGCGCATCGAATTTCACCCTGGGTTCCCAGCCGAGTTTCGCCTTCGCCTTCGAGTAGTCGCCGATGAGCAGTTCCACCTCCGCTGGGCGCTCGTAGCGTTTGTCGTATTTCACATGGTCCTCCCAATGAAGCCCCGCGTGGGCGAATGCGATTTCGCAGAATTCGCGGACGCTGTGCGTCTCGTTGGTGGCGAGCACGTAGTCCTCGGCCTCCGGCTGCTGGAGCATCCGCCACATGCCCTCGACGTATTCCTTCGCGTAGCCCCAGTCGCGTTTGGCGTCGAGGTTGCCAAGGTAGAGTTCCTTCTGCATGCCGAGTTTGATCCTTGCGACGGCGCGGGTGATTTTGCGTGTCACGAATGTTTCGCCGCGGCGAGGGCTCTCGTGGTTGAAGAGGATGCCGTTGGTGGCATAGAGGCCGTAGCTTTCGCGGTAGTTCACGGTCGCCCAGTAGGCGTACACTTTTGCGACGGCATAGGGGCTTCGCGGCCAGAAAGGTGTGCGTTCCGTCTGCGGAACCTCCTGCACTTTGCCAAACATCTCGCTGCTGCTTGCCTGGTAAAAGCGCGCGGGCACCTGTGCTTCGCGGAGCGCTTCGAGGATGCGGATCGTCCCGAGCGCGGTGATGTCGCCGGTGTTCTCCGGGATGTCGAAGCTCACGCGCACGTGGCTCTGTGCGCCAAGGTGGTAAATCTCCTCGGGCTCGATCCGGTCTATGAGCCGGGTGAGGTTCAGCGAGTCGCTGAGGTCGCCGTAGTGGAGGAAAAGGCGGACTCCATTGACGTGAGGATCCTGGTAGAGGTGGTCAATGCGCGAGGTGTTGAAGGTGGAGGCACGGCGGATGATGCCGTGGACTTCGTAGCCTTTTTCTAGAAGCAGGTCGGCCAGGTAGCTGCCGTCCTGTCCGGTGATTCCGGTGATGAGCGCTTTCTTCATGTGGAGCGGGGGAGGAAACAGGAACCGGGCCGTGAAAAAAGGAAAAAGGTGGGAGGCAGCGCCGACGGGGCGTCGCGCCGGGCAGGAAAGCACTCCCTTTTTGCGATAGTGTTGCTACCGTCCGCATCCCATGAGTGGTGTCAGCGATATCAAAGCCATACAGCAATGCGCATGGACCGCCCGATCTGTGGGTGGTCTTCCCGCTGATGCCGCTGCAGTGGAATTGACCGGGAGGCCATGACGACTGCGCTTCTGTTTTTCGTGTTTGGTTTCGTGATCGCGGTGTTGACCACGCCGTGGGTGATCCGCCTCGCGCACTCGGGCGTCGGGATGGATATCCCGGATGAATCGCGCAAGCGGCAGGCAACGCCGATCCCGCGCCTTGGCGGGATGCCGCTGATGCTGGCGCTGTCACTTGGCTTGATCGTGATTCTGCTGAGGGAACCGGCGCGGACGGCGGAGTGGTTCCCGATCCTGATCGGCGCTGCGCTGATGTACGGGCTGGGGTTGTGCGACGATGTGAAGCCGCTTGGGGCAAAAGTGAAGCTGATCGGGCAGGTGGCGATAGCGGCCCTGGTGGACTGGCTCGGCCTGCGCATCGAGACTTTGTCCCTGCCGGGCGTGGGGCTGATCGAACTCGGCGGATGGAGCGGGCCGGTGACGGTGTTCTGGCTGATCGCGATTCCGAATGTTGTGAACTTGATAGACGGGTTTGATGGCCTCGCGGGTGGCCTTGGAATGATCATGGCGCTGACGCTTGGGATCGTGGGGCTCTTCACGGGCCACTTCGCGGTGACGTGGTTTGCGTTTGTCATGGCGGGGGCGTTGCTTGGTTTTCTCGTTTTCAATTTTCCCCCGGCGCGAATTTATCTCGGGGACGGTGGTGCGTAATTGATCGGCTTTGTGATCGCGGCGCTTTCGATGTCGAGTTCGCACAAGGGCTCGATCGCGGCGGTGCTGCTGGTGACCGTGGTCGGGCTGGGGCTGCCAATCCTGGATACGACTTTCGCGCTGATCCGGCGGGCGTTCCGGGGTTTTCCGATTTTCCATGCGGACGGGGAGCATTTCCACCACCGGCTGCTGGAGTTTGGATTTTCCAAGCGGCGGATCCTGCTTGGGCTCTATGGCGTTTGCGTGGTGCTGTCGTTGAGCGGGCTGGCGATTTTTTGGAGCCAGGGGGAGCAGCGGACCATGCCGATCGCGATTGGGGCTGGCGTATTGTTCCTGCTCGCGTTTGCGGCGGTGCGTCACTTTCACCGCGTGCGTACATGGGAGGATGCGCATCGCACCGTGCGGCATGTGCTGAGCCGGCGGGAGGTGGTGCGCTACGCCCTGCTCCAATCGCGGGTTCTGTTGCTTGAAGTCGAGCGGTGCGAGGATGGGCCGGAGTTTTGGGGGATTTTTGACGAGACGCTGCGGCGCGTGGGTTTTTGTGAGGCGGACGAGGCGGCGAAGACCGTGAGAGTGGAGATGCGGCACAACGGGACCAAGCCGTGGACGCTTCATGCGCCATGCGACGAGGCTTCGCGGAACGAGTGGCAGCGGCTGGCGGAGTGCTTCCGGCCGGTTTACAAGAAGGCGCTTGAGAAATGGGGGGATCGCTGACGCATGCGGATGAGACGAACACGCCGTGCTTCGCATTCCGCCACGGGGAGCAGATGGATCGAACGGATTCCCCTGGCGATCTTCGCGGTGATCGTGGCTGGCGGGGCGGTGCTCTTCGGTGCGGTGGATCGCTGGGTGCAGCTTGGGCTGGTGGGGCTGCTGACGTTGGGCGTGTTTCTCCGTCCGGCGGCGCTTCTGCCGGGAGGAGCATTCCGGCGGGTGGCGGTTGCCGTCGTGGTGCTGCTTCTCGCCAAGGAATTTTTGCCGGCTGTGATTTTCGGCGGCAGCGAATGGCGATCTGTCGCGGAGGGTGAGCTGGGGCTGCGTCTGCCGTGGACTCACCACCCTGAGCCTGTACGTGCGCTGGATGGTCTGCTGGTGCTGCTGATGGCCGCGGTGTGGTTCCAGTGGGTGCGTCGGATGGCGGCGGATCGGGAGCAGCGGATGGTGATGATGTGGATTCTGTTTTCCGCGGGAGCGCTGATGGCGGCGGTGTGTTTTCTCGGGAAGGCGTCGGCCGCGCATCCGACGATGATTTTCGGGATTCGCGAGACGCCTGGCTGGGTGGGCTGGGGGCCTTTCCCGAATCGCAATCACACGGCGTGCTTTCTCGCGATGGCGATTCTGACGGGGCTGGGGTGTGTGTGCTGGAGCTTTGCGAGGCGGAGGAAAAAGCTGATCGTCGTCTCGATTTGCTCGGTGCTGGTGATGGTCGGGGCATTGCTGGATGGAAAGTCCCGCGGCGGGCTTGTGGCGCTGGCAGCGGGTGTTGCGCTGTTCGCGGGGATGGTGCTTGCGAGGCGTCGTGACAGGCGGACGCTTTTCCGTGTGGTGGCCGGGCTGGCGGTGATGTCGGCCCTGGTGGCGGCGTTTGGGGCATCGGTGATCGAACGGTTCACTTCGCAAGAGGCCGGCGCGGTATCGAACAACATGCGGATTGGGATTTGGAAAAATGCGGCCGCGATGTGGATGGATGCCCCGGTGCTGGGGCATGGCGTGGAGACCTTCACCCAGGTGTTTCCGCTTTACCAACGGCTGGAACTGGACGGGCAGTCGGTGCTGCACCCGGAGAGCAGTTGGCTGCTCTGGCTCAATGAGCTGGGCATGGTGCCGCTCGCGTTCGGGATGGCGTTTCTGGGCGTCGCTTTCTGGCCGGCTTTGCGGACGGGGTTTGCGGGGCGCAGCAGTTTTTACCTTTTCGCAGGCGGGGTTGCTGCGGTCGCTGCGTGGCTGGTTCACTGTGTGATTGATGTGCCGGGACATCGCTGGGGAACGGCGGGGTTCGCGCTGGCGGCGCTGGCTCTTGTGTGCCCCGCGGAGGAGCATGCGGGAGGCTTGCCGGGCCGCGCGATCGCGCTGGTGCCGGCGGCGGTGGCGGCGTTCTGGGTGCTCCCATTTCTGGGCACGCCGCCTCCGTGGTCGCCGGTGACGGCGGGAATTTTGCGCGATCGCGATGCGGGCAGGCGCAGCGGGCCGCTGCCGGCATCGGGTGAATGCGAGGCGGTGCTGAGGCATTTTCCGCTGAATGTGGAGATGCACCAGGTCGCGGGGATCGCGCGATTATCGGAGGGGAGGGTGGACGATGGCGAATGGCAGCGTCATTTCGAAGCGGTCCAGCGTCTGGCGCCTGCGGCGTGGAATTATCTCGTGACGCAGGCGCGTGCGACGATGGGCGTCTCGCCGAGGCTCGGGATTCATTACTGGCAGATGGCAGTGGAGCGGGCGGGACGGCAGCGGGAGGAAATGGTGAGGGCGGGATTGATCGAGACGTCGCACCTGCCGGTGGCGCTATCGGAGTGGGACCGTTTCATCCGCGCACGTCCTGAGCTTGCGCTCGCGTATGTGCGGGCGTTGATCGAGGAACTGCGGCAGCCGCGTGAGGCCGCGCGTGAGTATTTCGATTTGTGGTGGGAGAAGCGCTCCGGAGGCGGGGTGTCGGAGGTGGAGATCGCGGATTTCAATTCGCTGGCGCAGGGTTGGGTGGATGGGAAGCAGATGGAGGAGTGGATTCGCCGGCACGCGGACCGGCGGCGGAGGGATTTCCGCGTGTGGGTGGCTGTGTTTCACAAGCTCGGCGCCGATCAACGCGCATGGGAGCTTTATGCCGGGGTGCAGGCCGCGCCGGGTTATCCGGGATTGCCGCGCGGAGTGACCCGCGAGCAGGTCGAGGCAAACTGGAAGATTTCGAAGGACAATCCGGCGCATGCCCGGACGCTCGCAGAATTTTACGAAAGGGCGGGGGAGCTGGCTTTGATGCGTGAGGTGGTGCTCGAAGTTTCGAGCCGGGAGAATCCTCCGCTGTGGTTTGTGCAGAAGGCCGCGCATGTGCTGGCCGCCGACGGGCGCATCGCCGAGGCGGTGGCGATGGCGTTGCGGGACAAATAACGCGCAAAAAGACAGGGCCGGAGGTCGAAGGTGGAGCCACTGTGCGACCGTCAGCCCAAGGCAGTCGCTGGTAATGGCCCCGACCTCCGACCTCCGGCCCCGGAGGTGAAAAGTCAGGCGGTTTTTCTTTGCTCGTCGCTGCCGATTGCTTCGCACACGACTTTGCTGAGCCGGGAAATTTCATACGGCTTCGAGATGGCTGCACAGAAGCCGTGCTCCCGGTAGTGGCTCATGATCGGATCGTTGTCGTAGCCGCTGGAAACGATCGCCTTGAGGTTCGGATCAATCGTCTTGAGCCTGGCCACGGCGTCGCTGCCGCTCATCTCGCCGTCGAGGCTCAGGTCGGAGATTACCAGATCAAATGGCCTGCCTGTCTTGATCGCCTCTTCGCATGCGCGGATTGCCGCCAGGACGTCAGTCGCCTCTGTCACCTTGAATCCCATGGAATCCAGCACTGTCGAGACGAGCGTGCAAATCGCCTCCTCGTCATCAAGAACCAGCACGCGCCTGGGTTGCTCTTCAGCAGGGGTTGGGGCGGGAATTGGGAGCGGTATGATTGGACCGGCGGCATTTGCAGTTTCATCAAAGCCGGCCTCGCTCTGTGCGAGCAACTGCATCTGCCGACTGAGTTCCTGCGCCTGATGGGCTGTTTTTTTTGCCCCGAGGATGCGCTCGCGTGTGATAGGTTCCGGTGAGCTGGTCATGAGGATCAGGGAGAGGTTGCCGATGATCCCGGTGAGTTGGTTGTTCAAGTCGTGGCAGAATTGGTTCACGGGTTCGCCGAGAGATCTGGGTTTCTCCTCGGTGCGGCCAAGTATGGCATCGTGGTTTTCCTGGATCAGTGCGAGGTAGCTGATCGGCCCGGCAAGGTGAACCTGCGAGAGAAAGACTTCGACTTGGGTTGTCGTCCCGCCTTTTCGGTTTGCTGTCGTTTGGAATTGGGCGGGCCCGTTCTTCGTGAGTTCCGTGAGTGGCGTTGGCTGCGGGAGGAGTTCTGCGAGGCTGGTGCCGGTGATCTCATTGGTGAGGCACCCGAATATTTCCTCGGCTGCGGGATTCGCATTCCGGACGACCGCCTTTTCATCAAGGAGGAGGATGGCATCGTCGGTCATCGTAAGGAGCGTCTGCAATTCCGCTTCGGCCGCGCTCATCCGGTGCGTGAGGGCTTCCTCTCGCCGGCACATCGAACGGTAAAGGATTCCGATGCCCAGGCCCCCGACCAGGCAAAGAACAATGATGAGGCTGACCAGCGTGTCATCGAGCGACAGTGGGGGGGCGGACTGTGCGAGCGCCGGGTGGAGAAGGAAGAGGCATCCGAGGTTTGCCCGAAGCCTTGGGCTAGGCGCGTGGCGGTGAAGGCCTGATGTGGACTGACGGTTAGGCATTGCGGCGACGAGAAAAGCCGCCGGCGTGCCAAATTATGGGATTTATATTCCGTCTAGTAAATTAACAGGCTCGCCGTGCGCGTTCCGGCCAGCTTTTCACGCCCGCCAAGGAACCCGAGCTCGATCACGAATTCTGCCAGCACGATTTCTCCCCCGCACTTGCGGATCAGTTGCACGGCGGCCCCGGCTGTCCCGCCGGTGGCCAGCACGTCGTCAATCAGCGCGACCTTTTCGCCCGGCGCGATGGCATCCGTGTGGATCTCCACGGTAGCCTCCCCGTACTCGAGTTTGTACGCGGCGGACTCCGTGGACCATGGAAGTTTTCCCTTTTTCCGAATGGGGATGAAGCCAACACCCATCTCGTACGCCGCCGCTGCCGCAAAAATAAATCCGCGCGCATCAATGCCGACGATTTTTGTGACTCCCGTGCCGGTGAGCGGCGCGGTCAGCAGGCGGATGCATTCGCGAAACAATCCACCATCGGCAAGGATGGGGGTGATGTCTTTGAAGACGATTCCCGGTTTCGGAAAATCGGGAACGTCACGGATGGCTGTGCGGAGTCGGTCTGACATGAGGGTCTAATGGCAGTCCTGTGCGCGCCCGGCAAGCGGCCTAAAGCGCTTCGCGGAGGATTCTGAAAATGTCGGTGTTGTCCATGTATCCGCGAAGTTTCTCGGCCCCGTTGCCGCGACCGAGAACGATGACGTCCTCCGCGTTGTTGAGGGCGGATGGCGTCTGGTATGCACTGGGTTCCGGGACGCCGGGGCCGTGCGGACCCGTGGCCCACGTGATCGGCGGATGGCCCTCGGGCGTCGGGCCGAGGATCGCAAGGCCCTTGTCGTTGCGGAGCGGGTAGCCGTTGAGCGCGAAGCCGCCGACGCTGTGACGCCCGGCTGCAAGGATCAGCGTGCGATCGCCGGCGGTCTGGATCGCGGTGTGAATTGCCCGGTCGAGCTCGACGGTTTCGCGCAGCACGCTTTCGCCGTCATTCAGTTCGCAGGCGGATGACACGAGCGTATCATCCACGATGAGCACGTAACCGCGGCGGTTGATCTGGAGGCATTCGATCGCGCGGCGGACGAGGTCATTCAGCGCCGGCTCAGGCATCCCGGCCTTGCGGTCGCGGCTGAACGCAAGCCGTTCGTCTGCGAAAACACCGAGCAGCGTCCGGTCGCGGTAGGCCGCGGCATTTTCCAGCTCCGACTTTTTCTGGACGATTTCCCAAGGCTGCGTCCCGAGAAGATCGCGCCCGTCGGTGCGTTTTCCGCCCTTCGACACCGGCAGGAAATCAGCCGCGCCTCCACCCAGGATCACGTCAAACCTTGGCGCCGCCACAAGTGCGGCCACGTTCGCACTCCGATCCCCGGCCGTGGCGCTGTGGTGGTAAAATGCCGCCGTGCTCGCCGCGCCGAGCGGGCCGTTCGTCACGATGCCCACGGCCCGGCCTTCGGCGCGCGCGAGTTCCAGGATGGTCTGCAACGGCGTGCCATCCGCGTCCATTGCCAGCGTGCGATGTCGCGTTTTCCGGCCCGTGGCGTAGGCGTTCGAGACCGAGGCGTTGTCGGGGACGGCGAATTGCAGCGAATCATTCCGCAACAGCGCGGAGTACGGAAGCTCCCTTTCCATCACCAGCGTGCCGCCCGCGCCGCTCGAATAAAGCCGCGCGGCGGTGATGTGCCGCGTGACGAGCCCGTCGCTGACAAAAAGGATGATCCCAAACGGACGCTGCACCACCCACAGCCGGAAATAGAGAATCCCAAGCCCCAGAAAACCGGCGAGAATGACGAGCGCGATCAGGTGATTGCGAATCCGCATGAGCGCGCGGATTGAATGCGGGCGGCGCCCTCCGTGGCAATGCCCGACTTCGCGCCAGGATTTTCACTTTGCGCCGGCCCGCCTCCGCATATTCTCCCGCGCCCGATGCGCCCGTTCCTGTTCATCTTTTGTGTCACCATGCTTCTCGCAGGTTGCGCGCAACAGTCCCGCCACCCCCCCATCGCTGCGCGGAAACTCCCGCGCTCCGAGCGCGTGTGGCTTGTCAGCAATGGATTCCACACCTCCGTCGCGCTGCGTGCAAAGGACACCCCGGCCGGCTACCGCGCGATGGATCCGAAGGCGCGCTTCTTCGTCATCGGCTGGGGAGGCCGCGATCTCTACATGATGCGCCGGGTGATGCCCTGGCAGTGGATCACCAGCACCATCCTGCCGACCGCGAGCGCGCTCCACGTCATCCCGATCCGCACGAGCATCCTCGCCGAGTGCCCGAACAGCGAAGTCATCGAGTTCGACGTGACCACGCGGGGCATTGCCCGGCTTCACAAACACCTCCGCGCCGCACTCGATCGCGACAGGAAAGGAGAGCCATACATCGCCGGGCCGGGCAAGATCCCGAAGAGCCGTTTTCTCAACGGCACCGAGATCTATTACTTGCCGAAGACCTGCAACCTGTGGGCGGCCGCAAGCCTCAAGAGGGCCGGCGTGCCCCTCCACGTCTTCCCGGCATTCTTCGCCGACGGGCTGATCCGCCAGTGCCGGGAACACGGCCGCACCCTCGCCAACTACCGCAGGCCCGCCGACCCGCTTTAGCCGATGGTGGAGGTGGTGCGAAAAAAGAATCCGTGAACCATCGAGGATGAGATGTGGGCTTTTTCTGGCGATGAAACTTGCCAGCCCGCCAAAGGGCGTGACCGCCATTGGCGTGATCCCCAGCCGCACAAGACGGCTCTTTCAATCGCGGCGTCTGGGTTGATCGCATCCTGACGCGCAGGCACGCTGCGCTTGCGTTTTGCGGCATCGTCTGAAAGTTTCCCGCCCCTATGTCCGAGACCGACCCGGCTCCCAAGGAGCCATCGCCCGCAAAAACCGCCACTCCGGCCGCACCGCCGCCGGAGGAGTTCGACCTGCTGGCGTTCTGGATCCAGCACAAAAAAACCATCCTTCGCGTGCTCATGGTCGTCGTGCTCGGAGTGGCGGGCTGGTTCGGATTTCTGGGCTACAAGCATTATCAAAAAGTGAGTTCCGAGGCTGCATTTGCGGACGCGAACTCGGAGGAGGCCCTCCGCAAGGTGATCAATTCGTGGCCCGGCTCGGCGGCGGCCGGCAGCTCTCATGTAAAGCTGGCTGCGCTGCTTCGCGATGCCGGCAAACTGGACGACTCCGCGAAGTTGCTCCGCGATTTTATCCGCGATTATCCGCAGCACCCGCTGCAAGCCGGCGCCGTTGCCGCGCTCGGCGCGACGCTGGAATCAGCGGGGAAGCTGGATGAGGCGATGCAGTCGTACCAGCAGGTGCTCACAGGCCATCCTTCGAGCACTTACGCGCCTTATGCACTGCTCTCGGAAGCCCGCATCTACAAGGCACAGAAGAAAAACGACGACGTCCGGCGAGTCATCGAGCAGCTCAAGAAACAGTACCCGGCTACGCCGTTCCGCAATGACGCCGATGCGCTCCTCGCGGAAATTGACAACCCGAAGGCCATGCTCACCGGCGGCACCCCGCGCCCGGAACCACCCCCGCCGCCGAAACCGGTGCCGCCGGTAAAACCCCCGCTCGGCCCCGGGCCCGGCGCACCACCGATCAAAATTCAACCAACCGCGCCCGAACTGCCGAAGAACCTGGTTCCGGGTACTCCGCCTGCGCCCACAACACCGCCGCCTGCGCCCACCACTGCGCCTGAACCGACAGTGCCTGCAACGCCGCCGAAACCGGTGCCGCCGCCATCTGCGACACAACAACCCGTGCCTCCGCCGCCCGTGGCACCGCCGCCCGCCAAGACATTACCAGCGCCACCCAAGGCTCCATCGGCTGCTGCTGAGCCCGCTCCCGCACAACCATCTCCGTCTGTACCCCCAAAACCGAAAGCTGACTGACGATCCGTTGCGGAAGTTTGAAACCGCGTGCAACCTCGGTTTGTCGGCGCCTTTCCGTGGCGCGTGCGCACCCGTAGCTCAACTGGATAGAGCACCTGACTTCGGATCAGGCGGTTGCATCTCACGAAGTCAGGTTGTCGCCGCCTTCGCCCTATTTCAAAGGCCAGCCGCCGACTTTATTGATCGCGGAGTCTATGTTCTGCATCAGCCGCCCGGTCTCGGCGAGCGCGGCGATGAGGCGGGGGTAGTGCGCCTGCTCCTCGTAGGAAAGGGCGCGGCCCTTGCGATCCTTCAGCCACTTTTGCGCGGGCAGATAGCCGCCGATGGGGAAGGCCCATGCCTCCGGCGGCACGCCATCGAAATACTGGTGCGGATTGATGTAAACGCGCCCGTCGCGCGCCCTGCCTTCGGCCTTCACGGGCAGTTCCTCGCCGGGCGCTATGTAGCGGATGTCGTCCACCGTGCAGGGGCCGGGCACGGGGAAGCCCGGCGCATCCGGTCCGTCCTTGCGCAGCAGGTGCAGCGCGGCGAGTTCCGCGCCATAGGCGGCGAGCTTGCGAAAAAGCGGCACATCCGCCGTGAGCGGCAGGCGCGGGAAATCCATCCGCAAAAACTCCGCATACCGCGCGCGGTAGCCGGGGCTGTGAAAGACGGCGTAGGCGTAGTGAAACACATCCTCCGGCCCGAAGGTCTTCTTCAAATCCCCCGCGCCATCGCCGATGAACCGCAGCCCGAGCTTCGCCGCAAATTCCGCGGTGAACTTCGGCGCGAGGTTCACGCGGCGCGGCGGGTCTTCGCGGAGGATGAGAGCGTCTTCCTCGTCTGTCTCACCGTTTGTGGAAAGGTAGAGGGGCGAAATGTAGCTGCCATCATACGGCGTGGCGAGCTTGTGCTGGCCGACCGGGCGATCAGTCACGAACACGGAAAAGTCCTGTGTCGCCTGCTTCAGCGATATGAGCGCAATGGTTCACGCCTCTGGCCGAAGTCCTCGAGGATGACCTCCATCGCCGTGTGATCGAGCGTCTGCACGATGTCCTCGACGAAGGGCGCGAACGGCTCGCCGTCCAGCTCCGGCCCGGTGATGAGATAGAAGAAGCGGCGGAGGAATTCATTCGTGGGCGGGATGAGGCGCTGCGCCTTTTCGCGGGTGAGCTGCTCGGACTTCGCGGCCTCGTCGAGCGAGACGCCGATGTCCTTTGCCTCGATGTAGCCGCGCGTGAGGCGGCTCTGCCTTTCCATCACCACGTAATCCGGCGCACCGCACTCGGAACGCTTCGGCTCATTCACCGCGACGCATTCGCTGGCGAGTTCGCCGATGAGCTGCGCGAGGAACTGGCGGTAGGTGTGCTCCGTCGCGTTCGCGAGAGTCCGGGCCAGTTCGATGCCATCGAGATACTTTTCAATCGGGGCAGACATGGACGGTGCGTAGCAGGGCGGGAGAGGCACGGGCAAGTACCGGGGACGGGGATTTCGTTTCGGAGCTGTCTTTATGAGAACGCGGACTGGCTTGGAAATGGCGAATAGCCCGGCGTTCTTACTAGCGCAGCGACGACAGGCCCTTACGAACTCGCGCTTCCGTAGCGGCGGAGTGCGAAGCGCCACAGGGCGCGTGTGGCGGCGAGGGAGATCAGCGTGCCTGAGGCGAGGGCGGTGATGCCGGGCCACGGATTGTCGAATGGCCGTGCGAGCAACTGCGCGGGCGCATTTGAAACCCAGATGATCGGGAGAAGCCAGGTGAAGATGAACCGGAATGCCCCGCGGAAGACGGCCTCGGGGTAACGGCCAATCATAAACAGATTGAAGTAGCCGTGGATGAACTGCGCGCGGACGCTCCAGAAGCTGATGCACGCGAGGGAGAACATGACCGAGTAGTGGACAGCGATGCCGAGCAGGATTGCCGCGATGCAAAGCGCGATCTGCACCGGCCCCGGGACGATGCCGAGCTTGAGCAGTGCGAAGACAACGATCCCGCCGCCGACGAGCGCATTCACAATGCTGTCGAAGCTGATCTGCCGCGTGCTCACGGCGAACTGCGCGTCAATCGGGAGCGTCAGCAAAAGATCGAGGCGGCCTGTCCGGACAAGTTCGGGAATGGCGGCGATGTTCACGTAAAAGAACGCCTGGAACAACTGGGCCACGATCTGATGCGTGCCGACGAGCGCGACCAGTTCCCATTTTGTCCACCCGGCGATGGAATCCACCTGCCCGTAGAGCACTTCGATGAACGCGAGCTGGCCGATGAACCAGAGCACCTCGACGAGCATCCACAGCAGGAAGTTCAGCTTGAAGCTCATGTCCCGGATGAGCGAGTTGCGGATCGCGAGACGGTAGATGGCGAGGTGGCGCTTCATCCGCCGGCTGCGTGGTAACGCCTGAGGCCCGCGCGCCACAGGGTGGTCGCAAGGATGTAGAGAATGAGCACCCACGCGGCCTGGATCGCCATGCCCTGCACGAGGGCGTCCCCTTTCACGCGGCCCATGAAGACCTGCACGGGAAAATACATTTCATACGTGAACGGCGACCATTTCACCGCGGGCTGGACCCAGGCGGGGAGCATGTCGAGCGGGAAGACGCGCCCGCTGAGGAAGTACTCGAACGAATAAATGATGAAGACGATCGTGGTAATCTCGAGCAGCCAGAACGCGATCATCGCGACGGTGTATGCGACCAGAAACTGGAGCAGCGCCGCGAGCACCGTGCTCGCGCCAAAGGCGAGCCATGTGAGGACTTCCGGTGGCAGGGTGATGTGTGCCCGGAGGAGGAAAAAAATCAGCAGCACCCCGGGCATGATCACCGCGGAATAAAGCGCGCGGTAGCTGGCGTAGAGTGCGAAGCGGTAGGCGAGGTAATTGAGCGGCTTCAGCAGCAGCGCGCTCAGTTTTCCATCCCGGATTTCGCCGGCGATCTGCCATTCGTCCTCGGTCGGGGTGACGAGGTTTTCCACCAGCACGGTCATCGCAAAATAGGTGATGAGCGCGCTGAAAGTGTAGCTGCTCAGGACGCGGGCGGGGTCGTCGCCATAGAGCGCCCGCCACAGGAAAATGGTGCCGATGAGCGGGACGATTCCAAAGACCGATCGCAGGGCGAAATTCCAGCGATAGACGAAAGTGTTCTGGACGCCGACCTCGAAAACTTTTGCGTATTTCGCGAAGTTCACCGGTGCGAATCCCGCTCCGCGCGTCAGTAGATTTTCACGTAGGCCTTCTTGCGGAGGCGGCCAAGCCAGCCTTCGAGAAGTTTCTGCCGTTCGATCTGGTGCAGTTTTCGTTCGATGTCCGCGCGGACTTCCTTGAGCGGCTTTGCGACGCCGTCCTTCCGGTCTTCCGCGAGGAGAAGGTAGTAGGTCTGGTTCAGTTCGATGACGTCGCTCGGCTTGCCTTTCTTCAGGCTGAAGACGACCCGCTCCATGTCCGCGCTGAGGTCGCCGCGCTTTACCCAGCCCCAGTCGCCGCTTTTGTCCTGCGTGGGATCCTGGGAGTAGATGCGCGCCAGGTCGCCGAACTCCGCCCCGCCGGCGATCTTGTCGCGGATTTCCGTGATCATCTTGCGTTTCGCCTCCGGCTGGTCTCCCGCGATGATCTTGATCATGCGCAATTTCACCTCGTCGTTGCTCGTCCATTCCGCCGAGTGCTCGCGGTAATAGCGTTCGATTGCGCCGCTGGAGATGAGCGGGTCGTTCTTGATCTCCCGCGAACGCATCGCCTGGACGATGATCTTCTCCTCCTCCATTTTGCGGAGCCGGTCGAGTGTGAGGCCCTGCGCGGTGATGGTGCGGATGAATGCCGAGCGGTCGCCGCCAAATTCCTCGCGAACGATCGCGGTCAGGCGGTCCTCGATGACGTGCCCTGGGATCTGCGCCTTCATCCTGCGAAATTCCTGGATGATGAGCTGCCGGTTCACGAGTTCCTCGACCGCACTCTTGTGGATTTCGCGCAGTTTCGATTCCAGCGTGGCGCCGCTGAGGTTCGCGCGCGCCGCCCGGATCAGCGGGGACGTGAGTTCATTCACTTGCGAAAAGGTGATGATCTCCTCGTTGACGACCGCGGCAACGCCGTCGAGCGGACGAAGGGACTCGGCGCAGAGGTGAAATAGCGGGAAAATGATGGCGGCGAGGCTGAGCAGATGTCGCATGGAATCTGCGGCGGAGGCTAGGAGCGCACCCCGGCAAGTCAAGCGGCGGCTCGCGCGAAGTCCGGCGGTTGCATCCGGCCGGTGTGTTGGATAATCAGGCCACCCGATGCCCACACCCGACCTCGCGACCGGCCTGCTTTTTTATTTCATCTTCGTGTATTCGACCGTTTTTCACGAGGCGGCTCACGCTTGGGCGGCGCTGCGCATGGGGGATGACACGGCGTATCGTGGCGGGCAGGTGAGCCTCGATCCGATCCCGCACATCCGACGGGAGCCGTTCGGGATGGTGATCGTTCCGATCCTCTCGTTCTTCCTCAACGCATTCGCGAAGCCTCCCGTGCTTTGGATGATGGGGTGGGCGAGCGCGCCGTACAACCCGGAATGGGCGCTGCGCTACCCGCGCCGCTCCGCGCTCATGGCACTCGCGGGGCCTGCGGCTAACATTCTCATCGTCATCGTCTGCGGAATCCTGATCCGCGTGGGCGTGGAAAACGGATTGTTCGTGCCGCCGGGGAAGTACTCCTTCGGGCATGTCGTGGATGCCGTTTCGCAGAACAAGGGAATGGGGCTGCTGGCAATCGCGCTGAGTGTCGCTTTCTGCCTGAACGTCCTGCTCGCGGTTTTCAACCTGCTCCCCGTGCCGCCGCTCGATGGCTCGGCGAGCCCGCTGCTTTTTCTGAAAGGCGCGGCGGCCGAAAACTACCAGCGCATTCTCTGGCAGCCCGCGATGCAGTTCATCGGCATCATTCTCATCTTCCGCGGTGTGGGCTGGCTCGTGCAGCCGGCGCTCACATGGGTGGTGAACCTGATGTACACAGGGATTGCGGTTTACCGCTGAGCGTCGTCCAGCGGCACCGGCGGTGTCTCGAGGTCGAACAGCTCGCCCCAATCGCCGCTCGCGATCACCTGTGCGCCCGCGCGCCAGGTTTCCAGTGAATCGGGCCATTGCGCGCGCTCACGCGGCCCGAAAAACAGGTAGCGCACGCCAAGCTTCGCCGCGGCGATCCGCCATTCGTCGTCTCCATTCATCAGCACATCGAGCTGGTCGAGCTGGCGGTCGAAATGAATGCCGTGGCTGGTGAGGTGCCCGGTGAAGCCGAGTGCGAGCTTGCGCCCGTTGATGAGGAGCGGGTGGTTGTAGATCGGCGTCGCCGCGAAGGTCTCGGTGATCGGAATCCCGCGCGCGGCCCCGGCGACGGCGTCCAGCTCGGACAATCGCGCAATTTCAAGGCCGTGATGCGAGGAGCTGATCCCGCCGAGCAGGATCACGGATCCCGGAAAAAAGAGCGCCGACACCGCAACGGCACGCGCCCATGCCCGCCAGCGTGAAAGCACCAGCTCCCAAACGAACGGAACCACCACGAGGTACGCCCAAAGCATGACCTTGGTGTTGTCCCACGCCCACGGCGCAAACATCACATTGCAACAAACGAAGAACAGAAAAAGCCCGGGAAATAAAAAAGCCGCCGGCCACAAGGACTGCTGCCACCTCCGCGCGATGCAGATCATGAGGCCAAGGAACACGAGCGTGGCGAGGATGAGAGGGATCGCATTCGCGCTGAGCACCGGCACAAGACCGCCCAGCATTCGTCCGCCGGCGAAAAAGGTTTCGATGAAATAGAGCGCCGCAAACCCCAGCAGCACCCAGCGCAATCCGCCGTCGCGGGCTTTCGCGCGGTGGAGTGCAAAGGCGCCGCCGAGGGCGGCAAGGACAAGTCCCGCGGGGACGAGCTGCCTGGCGATGCCCGCGGAATCGCTGCCAAGCAACAGGTGCGAGAGGCTGGCTGTCTGGTAGCTTGCGGCCCAGCCGAGCATCGGGGTGACCACGGCGAACGCGAACCCGGCGAGCCATGCGTGCCACGAAGGGACGGAACGCCGCAGCAGCATGCGCGCAATGGCGAGCGAAGCCGCGGCGGCGAGGAAAGGCCACAGGCCGAAATTGCCGATCCAGTATGCCAGGAAGCGCCCGTGCGACTGGAACGGGGCGGTGGTACCCGCGATCAGCGCCCATGTTTTTGCAGCGGGCGGCTCATTCACCTCCCAACCCGGCTGCCAGCCGAGGACTTCCGGCGACGGCCGGGGTGGCGGGTTCCCGATGCTGTCCATGTCCTCCCACATGGGCAGTGCGTTCGACTGAAACATCCCGATCGTGAAATAGAGCAACACCGTCGCCGGAACGAGCGCAGCGCCGACGAGCGCGAGGAGCCGGGCGCGTGCAGTGGCGCGCACGAAGAAGAAGCACGCGAGCAGGAACGAGAGCGCGATGAATGTGTGGACGTGAAAAACCGGCATTGCCGCGTACAGCAGCAGTTCGCCGGCGAAAGGCATCCGCCATCCTGCGCCATCGAGGAAAAACCGGGTGCGCCACGAGCAGAGCAGCGCAAGCCCCGCCGGCAGCGCGTAGAGGAATCCGCGCTGCGTCACGAGCAGGGCGAGTGGCAGGCTTTTCCACGATGCGTCGAGTTCCTGATAGCCCGTGTAATCGCGGAAGAACGACTCGCCCGGTCCCGCCGCAAAGCACGCGAGGCCGATGAGCGTGCCGTTGGCGAGGAACGCCATCAGCGTGAACGCGCCGCCCCAGCGCCAGAGCGCGATTCCCGCAAGCAGCGCGCAGGCGAGTCCCACCAGGATAAGGCCGCGGAACACATCGAGGCCCGCCAGCGCGAGCAGGCTGTTGAATAGATCCATCCCCAGCGCGTAGCTCAGCTTTCCGTTCGAAAAGATCGGGCTGTCCGGCCAGATCGGCGCGCCGTTTTGAAGGTGGTTGATGAACGTGAGGTGCAGCGACATGTCGCCGAGGTTGTTTGGCGACAGCACGCGGAGTTCGTCGCGCTCGCGGAAGATCAGCCACAGGAAAGCGCGGAGAGCGAACAGCGCGAACAACACGACCGGCACCCATCCCCATCCGCGCGGGCGGGGGAGGGGGGATGCGAATTTTCTCCCGCGCCACCACAGGATCGCTGCTGGCAGGAACGCGCCTGCGAGCGAGAGCGCGGCAACGTCAGAATCCAGCGCGCCATTTTGAAACCCGAGCGCGAGCGAGATCAGCACCGAGAACGCGATAAAATAGAGGGCGGCGGCGGCTGCGTTCATCGCGGTGGAATCGAATCGGTCTGCGGCACTCGCGGGACCAGTTCCGGCTCGCGCCCGGCGGGCATCACGGATCGGAAGCGGTCGGCGAGCAGGTACAGTGTGCAGCTCGCGCCGAAGCCCCGGCTGCGATGCGGCTGGCGGTAGTAGATGCCGCGCAACCGCGGCTCGATGTCGGTGGTGCGCGCGTTTGGGATCAGCAAAAAGTCCGCGTCACAATTTTCCAGCGTGTCCTCCGGCTCGTGAAAGCGGACGTTCGGGAAATCGTTGAGCAGCCAGGAAAGCGGGAAGCTTTCACCGATGACGTGGCCCACGAGCTGGCGGTTTGCCGGGTCCAGCGCGACGAGCTGGCTGATGGGCTGGAGGAGGTTGTTGATGTCGAAATTCGTCTGCACGTAGGCGTAGCGGTCTCCATCAATGAAGCTGCCATCCGGCAGCGGAGGGAGCGAATCGAGCGTCGGGTTGGGGCGCTCGGTGCGGTCGTTGAAGTTGAGCCGCAGGGAGTCAATCGCCGGCGGCAGAAGGATGAGGAGGCCGACGAGATTCACGAGCAGCAGGCGTGTGAGGATGCCGAGTTCCCGCATCGCATGACCGAGGGTGAGCGCGAAGGGCCAGATGATGTTCACGATGCACCAGGGCGTCTTGTAAGGAATGAGGCTGTACGCAGCGAGGCTGCCGAGGCCGTAAAGCGCGCACCAGCGGATGCGGGCATCGCGTGCGGGCATCGCGAAAATCATGCAGAGCCCGGTGATCGCGATGCCGACACCCAGCGAGCCATGCGCGTGCAGGCCGAGCCGGGGCAGAAGAAATTCAATCCGCTCTTCAGTGCCCGGCGCGGGGCTCAAGTAGTGATCAATTCCGGCGAACACGGCCCCGACTGCGAGCAGAATCATCCCCCCAATCCGCCAGCGCGGCAGGGCAAGGATGAGCGCGGCAGCCATTCCAGCGAGGGCGGGCCACTCATAATGCGCGAGCAATTTCAGCCAGTAGAGCATCTCCTTTTCATGGCCATCTCCGCCGCCGCCCTTCTTCATCATTTCAGCCATTGTTTTCCAGAGCCCATTGAGGCCCGCCCAGTTCATGAAAAAACCCGAGTAGAAAATCGCAACGATCCCCACGGAAACGAGCGCCACACGCGTGATGTCGCGGATGGAAAATTCCGCCCGCGGCGTTTCCTGCGGCTCGCTGGCCGTGCCCTTGAACAGATCCGCGGGCCGTGGCCTGCCGCCGCGGGCGGGTGAAAAAATGCGGATCATCGCCCATGCGAGAAGCGCGGCCAGCAGATGCAGGAGATACGTTTCCTTCGTGAGAACCATCCCCGCCAGCCCGAGCCCGATGCGCCACAGATCGCCCGCCCTGCGCCCGCCCCCCGCCAGCCCGAACGCCCCGTGGCACGCGAGCAGGGTGAAAAGCGGCAGCCACATCTCGTGAATCGCAGTCCGTGAGTAGAAGACCAACGCCGGCGACACCGCCGCCACGGCCGCAGCCCACGCCGCAGCGCGGAATCCGAGGAATCGCCGCATCCCGAGCAGCAGCAGAACCACCGCCGTCCCGGCGAGAACGGTGGGCATTCGCAACACCCACAGACTCCTGCCGAAAAGCTGCTGGCCCGCGAAGAGGACGTAAAAGTGGAGAGGGCCGTGATAATTCGCGGGGTCATAGCGGTAGCACCCCTCGACGCGCATCCCGTCCACGAACCAACCGTTCACGCCCTCGTCGAAATGCGCCGGCTTGTAGTCCAGCGCCCACACGCGGAGGGCAAAAGCGACGGCCAGGATGAGAAGCGAGCACCAGCGTTGGCAGACTGTCATCGTTCTTCGGTTTTGGCGTTTGTTCGGCTGCGCATCATGTCTTTTGACCGGCGCGCTCCCGGCTGGTAGGAAACTTCCCCACATGCCCGGCGCGCCATTCGTTTCGCTCGTCATTCCCGCCTGCAACGAGGCGCTTCGCCTGGAGGCGAGCGTCATGGCTCTGCGCGAATACCTCGGCGGGGTGCCTTGGACTCACGAAGTCATCCTCGTCGTCGAGCGGAGCACCGACGGGACTCTCGACGTAGCCCGCAGGCTGCTCGACGGGCAAGCCGCATTTGAGATCATCGCCAGCGACGAGCAGCGCGGCAAAGGCCACGCCGTCCGCACAGGCATGCTCCGCGCACGCGGCGAGATCGCATTTTTCATGGACTGCGACCTCTCCACCCCGCTCGCGGAGACCGGCCATTTTCTCGCCCATTTCGCCGCGCACCCGGAGACCGCGATCCTTGTCGGCAACCGCCAGCACGAGCGCAGCGTCATCCTGAAAAAACAGGGCATCATCCGCCGCAACATGGGCCGGTGCTTCAACGCCATCCTCCGCCGCACCACCGGCATCCGGCTCCGCGACACCCAATGCGGCTTCAAGGCCTTCCGCCGCCCCGCCCGCCAAACCATCTTCCCACTCCAGCGCATCGAGGGCTTCGCCTTCGACGTCGAGATCCTTCTTCTCGCGGAGAAACACGGCTTTCAAGTCGCCGATCTCCCAGTCGAGTGGACGAACTTCGAAGACAGCAAAGTCCACATCCTCCGCGATTCCTTCCGCATGCTCATGGACGCTCTCCGCATCCGCCGGATGCATGGGATGTGAGCCGGGCAATCCGCGGTTGAGCAAAGCGGCTGACAATTTCCCTCGAGAAACCGTGTATGGCCGTGCAACTCCGCGTCGCCCGCCTCACCCAAGCTGCGGGCCTTGAGCCTGTCGAAACGACAGGCAGCCCGAAGGGTGGCCGTGGCAACGGCCAGCAACCGGAGCTTCGTGGGGAGGGGCGGGCGGGAAGCGGTGACTGGGTGATTGGTGAAAAGTGAATGGTGGCCAGCGCCGTCGAATGGAGTCTTGCCGAATTGCGGCTCGCGGATATTTTCGCACCATGAGCTTTGAAGCCATTCAGCAGGAGATCGCAACTTGGGATGCGGGAAATTTGCGCAAGCTGCAGGCGCTGGTCGTCTCGCTCCGTCTTCGGCAGGACGAGCCGGATTTTGCGGAGAAGATGGCCCGGAAGATTGATGATCGGACGCCGGGCAATTGGGTGACGCTGGAGGAGTTTGGGCAGCGGCTCGGCATGCCCCCGAACAGTTCGGAGTGAAATACCGTCTCCTGATCGCGGTGGACGTGCTCGATTTCACCGCGGCGCTCACGCGGCGCGAGCAGGAAGTCCTGTGGAAGCGTTTCCGTGAAATCCGCGAGTATCCGCATCAATACTCGGACTACCGCGAACCCGACAGCGAAGGGCGCCTGCTCGGCGTCCATGTTCATGCCGGTTTTGCAATCCATTTTTGGGAAGATGGAGCCGACCGGCACGTCAAAATCCTCCACCTTTGCCGTGCGGATCGTTGAAACGCGAAATGCGGTTTTCCTTTCGTAGGCGGGCTGAGGACTTGGCAACGCAGTTTTTGCGCGGGGAATGGAGCGGAGCGACATCGCCTGCCGCCCCTCAGTAAGCGGACTCGACGTGAGCCCCTCGACAGGCTCGGGACCGAATGGCTCGCCGAACGTCTCCGGGCCTTGCCTTCGACTCTGCTCAGGCTTGATGAAAGGCCTGTCTAAACGGCAGGCAGCCCGAAGGGTGGCCGTGGCAACGGCCAGCAACCTGAGCTTCGGGGTGAGGGGCGGGCGGGAACTGTGACAGGTGATTGGTGAAAAGTGACTGGTGGCCAAATCCAGAGACCCAGCCGCGACCGGCACGCATCATCCAAAGGAACGAGATCCATGGCCTCTACGGTTTGAGCAGCGCCTTGAATCCAGCCTGCTCGAAATGCCGGTCAGTCGTCAGTGCCTCGCTGATTCTCTTCTCCGTCATCACCACGATGGAGATGCAATCGGTGAGCGACCATTCCTTGTCGTGCCGCGCGCGGAACAACTCGACCCCGCGCTGAAACATTTCCTCCGAGGCGGGCACCACCTCGAAATCCCCGTGGCTGCCCAGCGTGTCGAGAAAGCGCACAAAAGTCGCACGGTTCCGTCCGCGATGCAGGGCGTCGCCCAACTCGGTCAAGATCCACATCGTCGTCACCACGACCTCATCCAGTTTCTCGCTCGCTGCTGTTGCGGCGGGATGAAACTCGTCGTCTGGATTGAGCAGCGCGAGCAGGTAGGACGTGTCGGCAAACTTCACGACTCCTCGCGGGGTGTGCCGTGCAGATAGTGGTCGTGGTTGCGCGCCAAGTCCCTGGGCAGTCCTTCCGCCGTCCCCGCCACTTCGAGCAATGCCTCGCCGATCGTCCGGCGTTTCGCCTTCGCAAGATCTTCCACTTTTGCCCGGACGAGACGAAACTCATCCGGCTTCAGCTTCGGCAGTTCGGCGATGATTTCCTGCGCGCTCATGACGGGAGAATGGGCTGGGGGGAGTGTGGCGTCAAATGCTCAGTGGCGGCGTTAACCCCGTTGTCCGCTCGTCGGATGCTGTGGCGCACATACCACTGGATTTGCAGCGCCACGTCCTGATGGAACTCGGACGCGATCCGCACTGCCAGGCTCATTCGCCTGCCTGCTCGGCGATCAATCGCTCAGCCAGTTTGCGAAATTCTCCCGGCACCCACTGGCGATGCGGACTCCGCACGCCTTTCAACAATTCCGCCTCGATCTGTTCCGGCGCGAGTGGCGGAAATGCGGCGTCGTGGCGGTCATCTGCGCGCTGCTTGAGGATGAGCAGGTCCACGACTTGTTCAGCGTTCCCTTGGCAGCCGTCGCGCATGAGCTGCTGAACGTATGCTTCCGCCTTGTCGGAGAGTTTCACAGTCATGCATGCATTTTCCGCAGCTTCGCGAAGCAGTCAACGCCGCACTTTCGCAGATGAAGGTCCGCTGGAAGGGGCGGGACTGCATGGAGCCAGTGCGGCGGCGCGTGAAGGCGGACAACCGAGGACTGGCGTCGCAATTTGGATCATTTCGCCCCCGGCGGATCGAGCAGGCAGCGCGGGAGGTCGCGCGCTCTGTGGAGCGTGCGCGCGGCGAGCGCATTTATTTCTTTGCCGGAAACAAACCCCAACTTCTACAAGAGGGCCGATGTGATCGGAAACGTCTGCCATCTCTCAGTTCAGCATCGTCCGACCAAAAAGCCGGGAAGTTCCCAGTCACGCGATGAGTGATCGGCCAGCCGGAAAAGGTCGCATTGCGGCCATGTTGGAAGCGGCACCGGGGCCGGTCTTCGTGGCTTACGCGATCTTCGCAGCGTTCACGACTTACTTTTGCATGTACGCATTCCGCAAGCCGTTCGCGGCTGCGAAATTTGAGGGCGTGCTGTTCCTTGGCTCGGTCGTCCAGCTCAAGACCGCTCTGGTCATCAGCCAGATCATCGGCTACGCGCTTTCGAAATACATCGGCATCAAGGTCTGCTCGGAGATCACCCCGGGGCGGCGGGCCTTCGCCTTGATCGCGCTCATTTTGTGGGCGGAGGCGGCCCTGGTCGTTTACGGGCTGGTGCCGGATAATCTCAAGGTCGCGGCCATTTTCCTGAACGGCCTGCCGCTTGGCATGGTGTGGGGTCTGGTCGTCTGGTATCTCGAAGGGCGGCGCACCTCGGAGCTATTGCTGGCGGGATTGTCGTGCTCCTACATCGTTTCGAGCGGCATCGTGAAAGACTTCGGCAGGGCGATGATCGAAGGCGACGTCGCCGCATGGTGGAGGAATGTTCCCGGGATCGGCTCTGCCATCGGTGATCTTCTCGGCCGCGTCAGCGAAGGGTGGATGCCTGCAATCACCGGCCTGCATTTCCTGCCGCTTTTTTTCCTGGCGGTCTGGCTCCTCAACCAATTGCCCCGCCCCAGCGCCGCAGACGTTGCCGCGCGGGCGGAAAGGGCGCCCATGGACGGCTCGCTGCGCATGGCCTTCGTCAAACAATTCGCCTTTGGTCTCACGCTGCTTTGCCTGGCCTACTTCTTTTTGACCGCCTACCGCGATTTCCGGGACAATTACCAGGTCGAGATTTTCGACGGGCTTGGATATCCTTACGCTGCGAACAAGGCGATCATTTCGAAGGCGGAGACGATCGTCATGTTTGGCGTGATGGCGGCGCTGGCGCTGCTCAATCTGATCAAAAGCAACCGGCTCGGTCTCATCGGGGCCTTTGCCATCATGAGTGGTGGAGTGGCCTTGCTCGGTGTCAGCACGCTGCTTCTCGAGGCCGGTTGGATCAATGGATTCTGGTGGATGACTCTGACCGGGCTTGGCTCCTATCTCGCCTACGTTCCGTATGGCTCCGTTCTTTTTGACCGGCTCATTGCCTCGACCCGCGTGGTGGGAACGGCCGTTTTCGCCATCTACATTGCTGATGCCATCGGCTACACCGGCTCGGTGGGTGTGCAGCTTTACAAGGATGTGGCCCACAGTGGCATGTCGAGGATCGCCTATTTCAAAGGGTTCACCTACTTCATGTCGGTGCTCGGCCTGATTTGCCTGGTCAGCAGTTGCCTCTACTTCGTGCGCCGTCATCGGCAAAGCCCGGCGGCCTAAACCAAAATCCGTTTCCTCTCCGGATCGTACGGCGGTCGCAGGTGAGCGGTCGCGGGGCAGAGTCGGCCGCTGACATTGATCTCGTATTTTCCCGACCGGATGAATTCGGGCGTCACCGGCGACGCGCTCTTGATGTAACCCATGCCGATGCCACCGCCCACCGTGTGTCCGTAGGAACCGGACGTCGTGTAACCGACCACCTCCCCGTCGCGCAGGATCGGCTCGCTTCCCCAGAGCACGGGTTCGGGATCCTGCAGGACGAAGACGGCCATTTGCCGGCGGACTCCCGCCGCCTTCTGCTTGAGGAGCGCCTCACGGCCGATGAACGGGACGGTTTTATTCCATGCGACTGCGAACCCAAGCCCGGCCTCGATCGGCGTGTCGTCGGGAGAAAGCTCCGCGCCCCACGCGCGATAACCTTTTTCCAGCCGCAGCGAGTTGATCGCGTAATGCCCCGCATGGGTGACACCCAAATCCTTCCCCGCCTGGATCAACGTCGCATAAACCAAATCCAACTGCCCGATGCCCACGTGCAACTCCCAGCCCAGCTCACCCACATAGGTGATCCGCACCGCCCTGGCGGTGGCCTGGCCGATCCCAATCTCCCGCGCAGTCCCAAAGGGAAAGCCTTCCGCGGAGAGGTCCGCATCCGTGATCCGCTGGAGCAGCGCGCGCGAGTTCGGGCCCATCACGCCGATGACGCCGAAAGCCTCGGTCACGTCCACCAACTCCGCATGCTCGTCCGGTTGGATATTGCGGGTGATCCAGTCCGCGTCATGCACCGCCTGCGCGGTCCCGGTGACGAGGTGGAATTCGTTCCGCGACAGACGCACCGCGGTCAGGTCGCTTTCGAAGCCGCCGCGCGCGTTGAACATGCCGGTGTAAACCGCCCGGCCATCGGGCACGTCCATTTCATTGCCGCAAAGCCGCTGCAGCACGGCGAGGGCATCGCGTCCTTTGAGGATCAGTTTGGAAAACCCGCTTTGATCGAACAGCGCCACTTGCTCACGCGCGGCACGGTGTTCGGCCGCGTGGCAGTCGAACCAGTTCTGTCTGCCAAACGAATACTGCGTTTCCGGCTTCATGCCGGCGCGGGCAAACCAATTGGGCCGTTCCCAGCCGTTCTTCGTCCCGAAGCATGCGCCCGCCGTGGCGAGCCGTTCGTGCAGCGCGGTCTTCCGCAGCCCGCGTCCGGTCTCGAATTCCCGGTTCGGCCAGGCCATGCGATAATGCAACCCGAGCACCTCGGTGACGCGCTCCCGCAGGAAGGCGAGGTTGTTTGCGTACGGCGCGAAGCGGCGGATGTCCACCGACCAAAGATCCAGCGTTGGCTGGCCCTCGATGATCCATTCCGCAAGGTACTTTCCGGCTCCGCCCGCGCACGCAATCCCGGCGGAGTTGAAGCCGGCCGCAACAAACAGATTCCGCAACTCGGGGGCCTCGCCCATGATGAAATTGTTGTCCGGCGTGAAGCTCTCGGGGCCGTTGACGAACTTGGCGAACTTCACATTCTCCAGCGCCGGAATCCTCCACCTCCCGGCGGCCAGAGGCTCGGCGTATTTCTCCCAATCGGGGTCGAGCAGTTGGAAGGAAAAATCGTCCGGGATGCGATCCACCATCCACGGCTTCGTATATTTCTGAAACGCCCCGAGCATGACGGCGTCGCCTTCGCCCCGGAAATAAAGGGCAAGGTCCGGGTCGCGGCCCACCGGCAATTCATCGAAGGCCCCCGGGATTGGTTCGGTGACGACGTAATGATGCTCGACCGGGTAAAGCGGGATGGTCACTCCGCAGCGCAGCCCAAGCTCGCGCGTCCACATGCCTCCGCACAAGACGACGCACCCGGCCCTGATCACGCCATCGGTGGTGCGCACGCCGGTCACGCGTCCCTTCTCCCGGAGCACGTCCGTGACGCGCACATTTTCCAGCACGGTGGCTCCGCGCTGGCGCGCGCCCTTCGCCAGGGCCACGCAAATTTCCTTCGGGATCACCTTGCCGTCATGGGGCAGCCAGGCCGCGCCCAGCACGTCGTCAATCCGCAGCAACGGCCATTTTTCCAAGGTCTCCTCCGCACCGATCATTTGCACTTCGACGCCGAAAATTTCCGCCATAGCCGCCGTCCGCCGCAGTTGCGTCATGCGCTCTGCTGACTTGCCGATCATCAAGCTGCCCACTTGTTTCCACCCCGTGGGATGGCCGGTTTCCTTTTCCAGCCCGGCGTAAAGTTCGGCGCTGTACTTGTTGATCCGCGTCATGCTGTTGCTCGTCCGCAGCCGCCCGACGAGTCCCGCTGCGTGCCATGTGGTGCCGCCGCTCAGCGCGTTTTGCTCGAGCAGGACGACATCCTTGCAGCCAAATTTCGCCAGATGATACGCGACGCTGGCACCGACAATGCCGCCGCCGACAATGACCACGCTGGCCTCGCTAGGCAGACTGGAACTCATCGCAAAAGTCTAGGATCAGGCCCGCGAGCGTCAAACATTCGTGCCGTAGTAGCTCTCGTAAACCGAGCGTGCCTCCCGCGTGGCGTCCTCCCAATTCCAGGACATTTCCGTGAAACGGTCTGGGCTCAGGCTCCGGACATACGGCGATGGGTCCGGGTCGAGCAACGACTCCACGAGCAGCTTGCCGATGCCTCCCGAGCCGGAGATTCCGTGGGCGTTGCAGCCACCGGCCATGACGAAGCCTTTCACCCGCTTGCTTTCGCCGAGGATGAAACGGCCATCGGGTGTGAAAGTCGGCCAGCCTTTCCCGACGCGCGCCTTTTCTGCGTAACGGCTTCCCGGAAACAACCCGCTGAAATCCCGCTCGAAGCTCTCCAGCACTTCGTCGTCGGGCGTGATTTCCGGCGGCGTGCCTGCCATTTCGTAGCCGCGCGGATCGGCATGCAGCGAACCCTGTTCCCATCCGCCGAGCAGCAGACCGCCGTCGCGCACGCGGCCGTAGAGCGTCCACTCCGGGATGCGGAAGCACGGAAGATCGGGCGTCAGGCCCGCCATCGGCACCGTGATGAAATACTCGTGCCGCACGGGAATGATGGGGAGTTCGAGGCCGGCGAGCCGGGCCACGTGATAAGCGTGAGCCCCGGCGGCGTTGATCACGTACCGGCACCGCGCCATCCCGCGATTCGTGTGGACGGCCTCGACGCGTCCGTTCCGGCACTCGATCCGATCCACGATTGCGCCGGTGACAAACCGGACACCAAGTTTCCGGCACTGATGCTGGTAGGCTTTCACAACGCAAGCCGGGGTCATGTAGCCGTCGCTCGGACACCAGAGCACCGCGGTCGTTGCGGCGAATTCCATCAAAGGCCATCGGCGCCTGGCCTCGGAGCGGTCAATCAACGCGCTTTCCAAACCCGCCTCGTCGCCCGCTGCCTTAAGCTGGCGCAGTTTCTCCGCACCCCGCTCGCTGAGCGCGATGCGCAGGGAACCGACCTCATGCCAGTCCGGCCTCACCTCCGGATCCTTTTGCAGTTCACGGAAAACCGAGACCGAGTGCATCGCCAGCCGGATGCGCTCCGCGGAATCGCGCACCTGCCCGCACAACCCGGCTCCCTGGGAAGTCGTCACCAGCCCCACGTCATCCGCCCGCTCCAGCAGCACGATGTCCGTCCTGCCTGCCCTGGCGAGTGCATACGCGATGCCACACCCCACCGCGCCTCCGCCGATGATGATGATCTCCGCATCGGCGGGAAAATTTTCGTTGGCGGCCGGGCTGGTTGTCATCGTTTCATTTGAAAGCTCTTTTCAAATACCAACGGACGAAGCGGTCCACGATGTTTTTGGAGCAATATGGAAAAAGAGCCGGCCGCAAAAAAACCCTGAAACGTCGCGTTGCGCGCAGCCGGGTGGATGGAAATCGCGGACGGAGGCTTCAACTTTCAGCCGCTCATGGTGAGTTGCGCCATGGTCCCGGTGATTCCCGGCCGCGCTTGCCGGAACACGAAGTCCGGTGCATGAAGTCACGCTCTGATTCGCACCACACTCATCCTTCTCATCCTGCTGCCCACCGCCGCGCCCGCCGGGGAACTGCGCTGGGAAAAGCTGGCGCCGCTCCCAGATACTCCCGGCGTCGAATGGCGCGGGATGTTCGTTTTCCCCAGCGGCGAAGTCCGGCCGGGTGTCCGCTCGCCGGAAGTCTGGACGGTGCCAGCGAAATGACGCCGCCAATTTCCAAGCAACATCCCTCGGTACGCCTCGCATGGCTGATCGTCGCGCTCCTTTTCCCCGTTGCGCTGCTGAACTACCTCGACCGGCAGATGCTCGCCGCGATGAAGCCCTCGATGGTCGCTGACATCCCCACCATCGCGAACAAGGCCGACTGGGGCATCGTGCTCGGCTCGTTCAAATGGGTGTATGCGGTGCTCAGCCCCATCGGCGGCTACATCGCGGATCGCTTCAGCCGGCGGCACGTCATCGCGGCGAGCTTGTTCACCTGGTCGGTGGTGACTTGGTACACGGCGCACGTCACGACGTTCAACGAACTCGTCGCCGCGCGCGCGCTCATGGGAATCAGCGAGGCGTTTTACATCCCGGCGGCGCTCGCGCTCATCACGGATTTCCATGCCGGGCCCACGCGCTCACGCGCGGTCGGCGTGCATCAGGCGGGCATTTACGCGGGACTGATCCTCGGCGGCTTCGCCGGCTACGTCGCCGATGCGCCGATGCTCGGCTGGCGATGGATGTTCAGCGCGTGCGGAATTGCCGGCGTGCTCTACGCGATTCCGCTGATCATGCTTTTGAAAAATGCACCGTGCCCGGTGGAGGACAGCGCGTTGCCACGCGGGGGCATCGGCGGTCTGCTCGCGAACCGCAATTTTCAACTGCTCGTCCTGTACTTCACGCTGCCGGCCATCGCGGGCTGGGTCGTGAAGGACTGGATGCCCGATATCCTGCGCGAGAAATTCGGGCTCGGCCAGGGCAAGGCAGGCGTCGTCTCGATGTTCGTGCATCCGGCGTCCATCGTCGGCGCCGCGCTCGGCGGCTGGCTCGCCGACCGCTGGATGCGCCGCTCGACGCGCGGGCGGATTTTCGTGAGCGCGATCGGGATGGCGATGTTTCTGCCGGCGCTCTTCAGCATCGGCAACGCCTCGGCGCAACTGACCGCGATCATCGGCCTCGTGATCTTCGGACTCGGCTGGGGATTTTTTGACTGCAACAACATGCCGATCCTTTGCCAGATCGCGCGCCCCGAGCATCGTGCTACCGGCTACGGCATCATGAATCTCGTCTCGATCAGTTGCGGCGGGTTTGGCGACTGGGGCTTCGGCGTTCTGCGCGACAATCACGTCCCGCTGAATGTGATCTTCGGCGCGTTTGCCGCGGTGGCCGCCGTGTCCATCGTCATCGTTTTGTTGATACGCCCCGGGAAGCCTGTGACAAATCCCGGCGCATGAATTTATCCGACTCACAACGACTGCACGGCCTCACCACCGCCACTCACACGCCGTTTCACCCCGACGGCTCGCTGAACCTCACCGCGGTCGAGCGGCAGTTCGGGCACCTGCTGGCCTGCGGAATACGCACGGTGTTCGTCGCGGGCACGACGGGCGAGAGCGCGTCGCTGATGCTCGATGAGCGGCTGCAACTCGCAGGACGATGGCTCGAGATCGCACGCGGGACGGCGATGCGCGTGGTGGTTCATGTGGGATCGAATTCGCTGCGCGAGGCACGGACGCTCGCGGCCCACGCACAACAGCACGGGGCGGCGGCGGTCAGCGCGCTGGCGCCGTCGTATTTCAAGGCCAGGGACGTGGCGACGCTCGTGGCGGCGTGCGCGGAGATCGCGGACGGCGCGCCGGAGCTGCCATTCTATTTCTACGATATTCCGGCGCTGACGGGGACGAACTACGCGATGCCGGAATTCCTCGCGGCAGCGAAGGAACGCATCCCAAACCTTGCGGGGATCAAGTTCACAAATTCCGACCAGATGGCCTACCAGCTCTGCCTGCGCGCGGATGGCGGCGCGTGGGATGTGCCGTGGGGGCTGGATGAGATGCTGCTCGCGGCGCTGGCGCTCGGGGCGCGCGGGGCGGTGGGCAGCAGCTACAATTTCGCGGCGGTGATCTACCAGCGGATCATCGCGGCGTTTGCCCGCGGCGATCTGGCTGCGGCCCAGGCGGAGCAGTTCCGCAGCGTACAGCTCATTCAAATGCTCGCGAGGCATGGCTACCTCGGCTCGGCGAAGGCGGTGATGGGCTGGCTCGGCGTCCCAGTGGGGCCGGTGCGACTGCCAAACTCGAATCCGCCACCGGAGGAACTCGCGAAACTTCGCGCGGAACTGACACGGACAGGGCTGGTCGAGGGGCTTTAGCCCGCGTCAGTATCTTGCGACCTGCACGCGACGAAAAAGGATCGGGAAGGCGTGATTGATTTTGAATCCAAAGGAACCCGCGGCATTCGCGGGACAGGTGCCCATGGAACTTCCGAAAGGGGACTTTCGTTGGCGGCCGGGCTGGTTGTCATGAATTCGCCTGGCAAAGCTTCTGCAAATACCAACGGACGAAGCTGTCCACGTTGTATTCCTTGAAAGTGGAAAATGGGCCGGGGACGAACGCGCGCGATGCCACGCCGCGCTGTTGATTTGCACAGATCTTCCAGTCCTGCTCCGACGTCAGTTGCCAGAACGGGAGCAGCGCCTCGAGCGTGTAATCCTTCCCCTCGACGGCGTCCTCATGCACGAGCCACACGACGCGCGCCTGCGTGCTTCCCAAGCCGCACGGCAGCAGCCGCGTCGTGACGGAGTGATCGCAACTCGAATGGTTCCAAAAATTCGGAAGCGTCCGCATGCGAAGGGTGCCGACGCCCGGCTGGTCGTAATCGCCCATGAGCGGAGCCACCAGTCGGCCGTCCATGCTTTCGCTCAGGTAGCCCTCCACCAAAGGCGTGCGGTTGGCCGAGAACCACACGTCCCGCTCCGCATCGGGAAAACACACCATGCCCGGCTGCTTGTGTGAGACGGCCAGACCGCTCGCCGCACATTCCTTTTCATTCAGCGCCACCGCCGCGGCGATTTCCTGCTCGATCCGGGCGGAAGTATCGTCGGCATTGTAGTGGTCGAAATTGGCCTTGATGTATTGCGGATGATTCACGTTGCAGTGGTAGCACTCGCGATTGTTTTCCCAGACCAGCTTCCAGTTTGCGGGGATGGTGTAGTCCACCGCCTTGGCGACCTTCGCCCTGCGCAGGCCCTGTGGCCGGGCCATCGGAGCGAGCACCTCGCGCGCTCCGCCAAAGCTCCCCGGAGCCGCGGCCAGGCTGATATAAATCAGCCCCTCCACTTCCTCCAACGCCACAGGCCGAAGCCCGAACTGGCACTTCTCCACGCCCTCCTGCATCCCGCGGCAACTCAGCAACGCACCGTCCTTTCCATACACCCACTGATGATACGGACAAACCAGCTGCGCCGCATGACCCGCCGGCTCCGCGCAAAGCAAACTGCCCCGATGCCGGCAAACATTGTGCATGGCGTGGATGGCGCCGTCGTCCGCGCGAATCACCAAAATCGAATCCGTGTCCACGGCGAGCGTGAAGTAGTCGCCCGGCTTGGGAATTTCACACGAATGTCCCGCGAAGAGCCACCCCGTCCGCCAGATGGAATCCATCTCCCGCTCGTAGATTTCCGCATCCAGATAAAAGGCGCGGTCCAGTCCGTGTCCGGGCCGGTGCTGCGCGGCCAGTTCCATGATGCGGGCGGAGGGACTGTGGCTTGTGGCGGAGTGCATGACGCTGGGAAGTGAAGCGCGCGGCGACGCTCGTGCTACCAAGGCAGGCTGAAAGTCTTCACGTAGCTGTAGGCCTTGATCGCCTCGATCACGCCCTCCTTGATCCCGAGGCCGCTGTCCTTGATGCCGCCGAACGGGCTGCATTCGACGCGAAAACCGGGGACTTCGTTGATGTTCACCGTCCCGCAGCGCAGCGTCCTGATCGCCTTCAGCGCGCTGGGCAGGCTCGTGGTGACGACGCCGGAACTCAGGCCGTAGGCGGTGGAGTTCGCCAGCGTCAGCGCATCATCGAGGTCGCGCACGGTGAGGATCGGCGCGAGCGGGCCGAAGCTTTCGCACACCACCATCCGGCAGTCGCGCGGCACATCGGCAATCACGGCCGGCGACAGCAAGGCGCCGCGCCGTTCACCGCCAACCAGCACTTTCGCGCCCGCGGCCACCGCTTCGCGCAGCACGGTTTCCAGGGCCATCGCCGCTGCCTCGTCAATCACCGTGCCCACGCGCGTCGCCTCGTCCAGCGGGTCGCCGCAAACATACTCGCGGGTTTTCCCGACGAGCCGCGAGGTGAACTCCGCGGCGATGCCATCCTCGACCAGAATGCGTTTCACGGCCGTGCAACGCTGGCCCGAGTTGCGGAAGCTGCCCTCCGCCGCGAGCGTCACGGCCAGGTCGAGATCGGCGTCGTTAAGCACGATGAGCGGATCGTTGCCGCCGAGTTCGAGGACGAGTTTCTTGTAACCGGCCGTGGCGGCGATGTGTTTGCCAATCGCCACGCTGCCTGTGAACGCCAGCGTCTCCACATCCGGATGCCGCACCAGCGTTTCAGCGACGTCGCCGGTTGGCCCGAGCAGCACGCTCAACATCGGTCCTGGCAGTCCCGCGGCGTAGAGCAGCTCCGCAAACATGAGCGCGACCAACGGCGTCTTCTCCGACGGCTTCAACACCAGCGGCGTGCCGGCGGCGATGGCAGGCCCGACCTTGTGCGCCACCTGGTTGAGCGGATGATTGAACGGCGTGATGGCGGCGGCGCAGCGCAGCGGCTCGCGCGTGGTGAAAATCTTCCGTGCCTTGCCCTGCGCCGAGATGTCGGCGGAAAAAATCTGGCCATCGTCGCGCAGCGCCTCCATCGCGGCGAACCGCAGCACATCGAGCGTGCGGCCCACCTCGTAGCGGCCCTCGCGCAGCGCGAGGCCAGCTTCGCGGCTGATCGTGCGGGCGAAGTCCTCGCGCCGGGCTTCCAGTGCCGTCCGGGTTTTTTCCAGAATATCGGAGCGCTCAAAACGGCTCGGTGTTTCCCGGAAAGCGCATGCCGCCGCCACCGCCGCGTCCGTGTCTGCGCGCGAGGCCATGACGACCGTGCCCGCCACCGCCCCGTCATACGGACTGCGGACGGTGAGCGCCGCTTTGCCGCTGACAGGTTTTCCGGCGATGAGACTGGCGAGGTTCATGGGCGCGTTCCGTTGCAGAGGAAATCGAACAGGTCAAAATTGCGCGGATCGCCGTTTGCGCGCGCGGCGTACTGCGCGGTCAGCGGCGCGCTGAAAACGAAAGGCACCATTTCCTCGTAGCGCCCGCCGTGCGAGCGCAGCCCGCCTTCGAGCACTTTCAAATCGTGCCCCTCCGGCGTGCGACCGATCACCACGTCGCGGCCCGAGCACACGACGAGGTCACCCATGCGGTCGCGTGGCAGTTCCATCAGGCGTGCGGCGGTGGCCTGCTCAAGGACTTCGGTGATGCCCGGCAACTGGCGGACAAAAGTGACGACGTCCGCCAGCAACGATTCCCGTCCCGGCGGCAAATGAACCTGCGCGAAAGAACCCAGCGCGCCGTGATGCACGACATAGGGATCGGTGATGGGAAGGATGACCCGGAAGCCGGCGCCAAATTCGCTCACCAGCGTGGATTCGAGGTAGATCACGTTGGGCGAGCCGTCGGGGCGCTGTTTGGCATTCATGCCGTGATCGGCTGTCAGCCCGATGAGTGCGCCGAGTTCGAGCAAGCGGTCGAGGTGCGCATCAATCGCGGCATAGAAGTCCAGCGCCTCGGGTGCCTCGGGTGTGAACTTGTGCTGCATGAAATCGGTCGTGCTGAGGTAGAGGAAATCCGCGCGGCCATTCTCCAGCAGCTTCACGCCGGCGTGCAGCACATAGAGCGACGCCGCGCCGCTGTAGATGGCGGGCGTCGGGCCGGCCAGCGTTTCCACGTCCTCGATGCCGTGGATCGCGCGGGTGACCTGGTTTGCTTTCTCCGACGAAAAGGCGATGCCGCCAGTTCCGATCAGGCCGCTGGCGAAGATGTCGCGGAGTTTGTCCTTCGCCGTGACGACTGCGACCTTCCGGCCGGCGCGCTGGGCGGCGGGGAATATCGTTTCCGCGCGCAGGAATTTCGCCGAGTTCATCATCACTTCCTCGCCGCTGGTCGTGTCGTAGAAAAAATTCCCGCCAATGCCGTGAACGCTGGGCGGCACGCCCGTGACGATCGAGGCGTTGTTCACGTTGGTGAAACTCGGCATCTGCCCGCGGGCGAATCCGCGGTGGCCGGCCACGCTCATCCGCTGAAGATTCGGCATGAGTCCGCGCGCGAGGGCTGCGTCGAGATATTCATCCGCCGAGCCATCGAGACAGATGGCGACGACCGGCCGGGCGGGCGGCGCGTAGGTGCGACCGTTGACGGTGAATGTGGTCATTTGCCCGCGCGCATTTCCGCGAGGACGGCCCCGATCGCGCCGACGAGCTGCTCCAGATCCGCCGGAAAGAGCCTGCCGATATTGCCAATCCGGAACGTGTTCGCCTGGGTGAGTTTTCCGGGATAGATGATGAAGCCACGCTCGCTGAGCTGCCGGTAAAAGCGGCCAAAGTCGAAGCTTTCGTCCGGATAATGAAACGCCGTGATGATGTGGCTCTGCACCTTCGGATCGAGGAATGGCCGGATACCGAGCCGCGCCAGACCCGTCACCAGCGTCGCGTGATTTTTACGATAGCGCTCGCTGCGCGCGGCAATGCCGCCCTCGGCTTCGAGTTCGCGCAGCGCCTGGTCGAACGCGAGGATCGTGTGCGTGGGCGGCGTGTAACGAAACTGGCCGTTTTTCTCGAAGCCCTGGAGCTGGCCCAGCAGATCGAGGCTCAGGCTGCGCGCCCAGCCTTCGCTCGCCAGCAGCAACTCGCGCCGCGCAAACACAAACGAAAATCCCGGCACGCCTTCGGCGCATTTGTTCGCCGACGAAACCAGGAAATCAATCCCGCAGCCCTCGAAATCAATCGGCATCCCGCCAAAGCTGCTCATGGCGTCCACGATGAAAACCTTCCCGTGCTTCCGGGCGACGCGACCCAGCGCTTCGATGGGATTCAGAATGCCGGTGGTGGTTTCGCAGTGGACCGCTGCAACGTGCGTCACGTCGGGATTGGCCGCAAGGCATTGATCGAGCGCGGCGGAATCACCCGGCGTATCCTCGGGCGTGCGCAGGAGCACATGCTCGATGCGCGCGTGTTTCAGCATCTGGCCGATGCGTTCGCCGTACGCGCCATTGCTCAGCGCAACCACTTTGCCCTGCGGCGGCACACAGGACTGAAAAATGGCTTCCACGCCGAAGGTGCCGCTGCCCTGCATCAAAACAACCTCCCATCCCGATGCGCGGGAAATACCAGCCAGCCCGAGCAGGCGCTCGCGCACACCCGCGACCACTGCATTGAACTCGAAATGCCACGAACCGGCGTCGTGCAGCATGGCCTGCTTGACGCGCAGGCTGGTGGTGAGCGGGCCGGGCGTGAACAGCAGTTTGTCGCGTGCCGGCTCGAGGGTCTTCGTGTTCGGGACAAGCATGAGTACGTCGTAAATATGATCGGGTTGATCGTCACGCCTTATCCTGAGCTTGAGCTATTGAAATGGAATCGTGACGCAGACTGCGAATCGAAGGCCCCGACATGCAAAGACCGCGATCAATGGAGCGGCATTGCGCACATCCCCGGTTGCGCATAGACCGTGCGCATGCGCCTTCCCACCCTGCGCGCCGCCATGCTCGCGGCACCTTCCGCCTTACGCGCGGGCGCAACTCACTGCGCGCCGCCGCTACGCGACCATACGGAAAGAAGATAGCGCAATTCGCTCTCCGCCTCCGCCGGATCCGCGACGGTGTCGCGCACCAAGGCCCGCAGGATTTCCGCAAAACGCACGCGCAGCCGGTGCAGCGCGACTTTCACTGCGCCATCTGTCGAGCCAATCGCAGCCGCCACCTCCGCGAGCACCCCCTCGGCGGGTGGTTTGTCGAGCAGCCCTGCCAGGTGCTCGAAGACGAGGCTCTTTTCCTGATCTTCCGCGAGGTTTCGCTGAGCCGACTCGAAAAGCTCCGCCGCCCACTGCCGGTCGAAAAACTCATCCGGCTCCGCCTCCACAACCATCGCGCTCGCAAACCGCAACTCCGCCTCCTCCGCGTCGAAAGAAAGGATCTCAACTCCACCACCGCGCTTCTCCGCGCGGCCTTTGCGCGCGGCGTTGGCGAGGAAGAGCTTCAAGTCCGCGAGCAGAAACGCGCGGAAGCGCCCCTTGGCCCGATCCGCCTCGCTGATGTAGCCCCGCCGCAGCAGCGACGCGAAATAGTCCTGCACGAAGTCCTCGGCGTCCTGCGCGTCGTGCCCGCGGCGACGGACGTAGCAATAGACGGGATGCCAGTAGATGCGGAGCAATTCGTTCAGCGCCTTCGTAGCGAGCGTGTCACCGGCCTTTGCCGCGGCGACGACGCTCCAGCGTGTGGAGTTGAAAATATCGCTCTGTTCGGGCCCCGGGTTCATCGGACATTACTGTGACCGCGGCAGCGCCGTGTCACGCAAGCGTTCAAGTTCGCCGATGGCCGGGTCCACTCCTGCGACAACCTTTGCACGCAGTTCGCGCAGTGCCTTGTCACCGGGATGCGCGGCGATGGCGGCATCGGCGCGTGCGAGCGCCAGGGGAAGGTTGCCGGCGCGCTGCTCGACGATGATGCCGAATTCCGCGCGCTTCGGAAAATTCGCCGGTGCCGCCGCGAGGATCGAGCGCGCGAGATCAAACTCGCCCAGTCGCAGCGATAGAAAAAACCCGGTGTGCGTCTCAATATCCTTCAGCGGGCCGCGCAGGTGGGCTGCGCGGAAAAGATCCACGGATCTTCGCATCGCGACAGGATCAAACTGATCCTTGCCGGTTTTCGCCTCGACAGCGATCACCGACTCCAGCATCGCCGCAACCGCAAGCGAACGGGCCGGCAACTCAGGATAGATGCCGGGGAGACGCGCCGCTTCCTGAAACGCCGCCGATGCCTCCACAGACTGGTCCGCGGCCGCGTGAACGAGGCCGAGCATGAAAAACAGACTCGCCTCCCGATGCCGTGCGATGGCTGCTTGCAGATCGGCCACCGCCTCCTTCGTGTTGAGCATGGACGCCTTCACCAGCGCCACCGCCGCCTTGGCGCGCGATTCACCGAGATACGCCGGCAGGCGCATCGCGCCGAGGAGCCGGGTGCCGTCTGCCCTGGCGATTGGCGATGACATCATCCGCATGATTATTGCCGTGCGGGCTCCGGTGACCTCCTTCATTTTCGCGAAGTCGGCAAAATCGAGCAGCCCCGTCCGAAACATCTCCTCGGACATGCACGCCGTCTTGAGTGATTCGCGCGCAGTCCTGTCGAGGGCGGGCGTGGCGTCGGCGAGTTTCATCGCTTCGTCCATCCGGCCTGCGCAGGCGAGAATCCATGCATGCGTACCGGGGAAGCCCCCATCGGATGGAAACAGGAGTTCGCCGATACGCGCGTGCTCGGTCGCTTCCGCGCTTTGCCCGCCGTATGCCAGCAAGCAGCAGAGCATCGAGCGCCCGCCGTGATGGAACGGATCCAGCCGCAGCACCTCGCGCGCATGGTTGATCGCTTCGCCGCCGGTTTCGGCAATCGCAGCCCGCGCATACGCGGCATCCACCGGCGGCAACCCTTCGGCGAGACACTCGAGGATCATTTTCTGCGGCGTTCCACCATCGGATGTGAGCCAGATGTTGTCGGCGAGCAGCAACTTCAACCGTGTACGCTGGCCGGGCGTCATCGGCGCATCGGCGAGCGCACGCAACTCGGCCTGAAGCTCCGTGGATCGCAACGCGGCCTCCAGTGCCCGCGCCCGCAGGAGCCGCAGCTCGATCTGCTCGGGATGGCCGCCGGCGAGCGCGCGATCCAGATTCTCGATTGCGACACCCCACTGCCCGCGTTGCGCAGCCGCCTCGGCTCCGCGCGCGAAAGTCTCCGCCAGCAACCGGAGCGCTTCCGCCTCGCTCTTGCGCACCTTGTCGCGCTCGGCGCGGATATTGAATACGTAAAACGCCGCGCCTCCCGCGGCGGCGATGAGAACCAGCGCGGCGGCGGATGCGGCGAGCCAGTGGCGGCGCAGCCATTTCTGCGCAAAGTAAAACGGCGTCGCGCGCCCGGCCAGCAACGGCTCGCCAGCAAGCCAGCGTGCGAGTTCATCGGCAAATTCACCCGCATTGCGGTATCGCTGCGCCGGATCACGGGCGAGCGCGCGGAGCAGCAGCATCTCGATGTCGGAGTCCAGCGCCGTGTTCGCCAGCCGCGGGCGTACCGGCTCTTCGTGGAGGATGCGATGAAGAACCGCCTCCGTGCCGCCGCTTCCGCCATGCGGGAGCCGGCCCGTGAGCAACTCGTAAAGGATCACGGCAAGCGCGTACACGTCCGTCGCCATGCCGGCATCCGCGCCTGCGGCCTGCTCTGGCGACATGTAGAGCGGAGTGCCGAGCCGCTGCCCCGTCTGCGAGAGTTCAGCCGCCTCATCGAGCGCCTTCGCCAGCCCAAAATCGAGCACTCGGGGATGACCATCGGCACCGATGCGGATGTTCGACGGCTTAAGGTCGCGATGAATGATCAGCCGCGCATGCGCGTGCTGCACCGCCTCGGCCACTTCGCGCACGAGCGCCACGCATCCGCGCAGGCCGGGAGTTTTTGCGCGCACATGGTTCGAGAGCGATTCCCCCTCGACATATTCCATCGCATAAAATGGCTGCCCCCCAGCCTCGCCACCGTCATAGACGCGCGCGATTCCCTCGTGATCGAGCCGTGCAGCGAGCCGCACCTCGCGCTGAAAACGCGCGTGGGCTTCGCGGTCGAATCCCGACGGATGCAGGAACTTCACCGCCACGCGCCGCCGCGTCCCCGCATGCTCGGCGAGCCAGACAACACCCATCCCACCCCGGCCGACCTCCTCTATCAGGCGATATCCCGGGACCTCCGGCGAATCGTTCGCGGCCTTGCTTTCATCGGCCAGCGCGAGCGCGCAGGCAGGGCACAACCCGCCGGGAAGGAGCGGCGCTCCGCACTCGGCGCAGCCGTTTGAGTTGTCGAGCAGCAGCGTGGTTTCGTCCATGTGACCAGCGGAGCAGGCTGGATAAAAGGTGGGGTGCCGGGTGACGAGCGATTTTCCACGCGGGAAAAAACACACGCGCCGTGTACCGCGGTGCGTGATCTACCGCGCTGCGGCGCGATCGAGAATTGCGCGCAGTTCCCTGCGAATCTGCCCGCGCTCCGGCGTCGGCGGAGAGCGCCGGTCCAAAGAATCGAGAATGCCGATCCCGGCCTCGCAGTCGCCAGCGATGGCTTTGCCATCGGGATGCTTCATCGCGACGCGGGCGCTGGAATGATAGCAAATCGCCGCGGCGAGATCCTGCTGCGACTGCGCATTGTTCGCGTCGCGCGCCGCCACCTGCCTTGCCAGTTCCACTCCCCTTGCAAATTGCGCGACCGCATCCTCCAGCCGGCCTTCATGTTGAAAGGCTATTCCCATCAGGACGCGGGCGTGCGCAAGGTCATCGAGCCACATCAAATTTTCCGGGTCGGCCTTCACCAGTCTCTCGACGATTACTCCACCGCGTTCGTAGGCCTCCCGGGCCTGCGTCCAGCGGTTCTGCTTGCCGAGGATGCCGCCTATCAAACCGTGGCTCACCGATAACTCTCGCTGCCAGCGAAGACTTGCCGGCTCCACCTTGGCGAGCCGGGTGAGGATCGCAAGCCGCTCCGCGTATGCCTTCATGGCATCATCGAGGCGCAACTCGTTTTCATGCACGCTGCCGACGCGCTCGTGCGCGATGGCGAGGTCGAGTTGCCAGAACAAATTGGTGGGGTCTTGCGTGGCCAGCCTGCGCCGGATCTCGAGACCGGCTTCGTAGCACGGCATTGCCAGCGCATACTTCCCCTGCCGGTCATGCACATCTCCGATCCGCAGTTGGATCACTGAACGTTCGCGCTGAAGCCGGGTGTTGTCCGGTTCGCGCATGGCGAAGTCATCCAGATGTTTCTGCCGGATGCCATAATTCCTCAAAGCTTCATCCCACCTGCCTTCATCGCCATCCATGTCGCCCAGTTTTTCGTATGTGATGGAAAGTGTTCGCAGAAACCGCGAGTTCGCTGATGCAGCCGCGGGCAGGAGCGATCCTTGCGCCTCCGCTGCCTTATACTCCGCACGCGCTTCAGCGGTGCGCCCGGCCATGCGCAGGACGTTTCCGACGTATTGGTGCGCCGCGATCACTTTGCGGATGCTTTCTGAATCCTTCGTTGTGTATGCCGCCCGTTCCACCAGAATATCGCGCGCGCTTTGAAATGCGGTGAGTGCTTCCGCGACGCGCCCCTGCTGCTCAGCGATTTGCCC
>CAMAUI010000019.1 GCA_945861385.1 Prosthecobacter debontii | reverse complement strand
GATGACGGTGCCGCCGTCTTTCACTATGAGGTCGGCGGCGCGCATGCCTTTCACGGCCTGGTAAAGATTCATGTCGAGCGGGTAGCCGCTGTTGGTGGTGATGACGATGTCGAAGGGATTCCCGACGCGCTGCATCGCGCCGGCGCGGACGAATTCGATGCCGCGCTTGTGCGCTGCGATGAGGTCGCCCGCGAAGACGCCGGTGATCTTCCGGTGCTCGTTGAGGGCGACATTGAGCAGGAAACTCGGGCCGGCACGCAGGGCGATGTCGCGCATTTCCTCCCAGATCGGGTTGCCCTCGGTGATGCCGAATGTGGAGCGGTCGTCGCCGATGTTCTTCGCACCGTGGTTGCTCATCACGGTCTTGAGCGCGGCGACTCCAGGCATGATGCCTTTTGGGCCGCCGCTGAATCCCGCGAAGAAATGCGGCTCGATGAAACCGGTGATGATGCGGATGTCGGCCTCGACGACATGGCGGTTGATGAGCGCCGGGACGCCGGTGCGTGTGACGCCGAGCTGCACGTGGGCGTCGTCGTTCTCCGGCTCGTGGTTGATGCAGCGGAAGTTCGCGACCACTCCGGGCGTCAGGATTTTTTCCAGCTCCTCGCGCGTGTTCGGGCGGTGTGTTCCGAGGCCGTTGAGCAGGGTGATGTCCTCCCGCGCAGCACCCGCGCTTTCGAGATAGGCGAGCAGCCAGGGGATGATGCGGTCGTTCGGTGTCGCGCGCGTGATGTCCGTGTGCACGATGACGATTTTCTTCCCCCGCACGACCTGCGAGCGCAGCGGCGTGGCGCTGACGGGCGCATCGAGCGCGGCGATCATCGCGGCGTGTTCGTCGGCAAGGCCGGCCTGGTGCGAGGGTTCGATGATGGTGGTGCGATCGTCGGGAAGCTCGATGTCGAGATGCCCGCGACCGTAGGCGAGAGAGACGCGCATGATCGGATGGGTAGTGCCGCGAGTGCGCGGCTGCAAGCCCGGCAAAGCGTGGTAAACGCACCTTTTGACATTTCCAGCACATCCACCTAGCAAGCGCGCCGATGAAACTGACCGCGCTCATTCCACTCACAGCAATCACGCTCACTCTCAACGCCGCCGACTGGACCCAATACCGGGGCCCCAATGGCGATGGCAGCACGCCGGACAAAATTGCAACGGCATGGCCCGCCTCGGCGAAAGTGCTGTGGAAAGTGCAGGGAGGAACCGGCTTCAGCAGCTTCGCGGTTTCCGCGCTGCGTTGTTTCACCATCGAGGGTGAGAAAAAGGGGGATGTGCTCCACGAGAGCCTCATCGCACGTGCGCTGGCCGATGGGAAGGAGCTGTGGAAGGCCGATCTCGGCCCGGCGAAATACGGGGGCGGCGGCGACGACGGAACCCCCGCGAACAGGGGCGGCGACGGGCCGCGCAGCACGCCGACAGTGGCGGGCAACCTCGTGATCGCGATGCACTCGAACCTCGTCCTCTCCGCGTACGATGTCGCCACCGGCAAGCCCGCATGGAACCGCGACCTGATGAAAGAACATCGCGGGCGCAACATCTCGTGGTCAAACGCCGCAAGCCCGCTGCTCGAAGACGGTCTGCTCTACATCGCAGGCGGCGGGGCGGGGGAGTCATTCCTCGCGCTTGATCCAAAAACCGGGGCGGTCGTCGCCAAGTCCGGAGACGACACGATGACCCACGCCACGCCCATCGCGGCGACCATCCTCGGCCAGCGGCAGATTATCTTTTTCATGAAAAGCGGCCTCGTCTCCGTGGAGCCGAAAACGCTCAAGCAGCTTTGGACCGCGCCCGTGCAGTTCAATGTCTCCACCGCGGCAAGCCCCGTGGTCTCTGAGGACTATGTGTATGCCAGCGTCGGCTACGGGGTCGGCGCCTATGGGTTCAAAATTTCCAAGGCTGGCGCGGAATGGAAAGCCACGCAGGTGATGCGCACGCCGGGCGACCAGAAAATCCCCAACCACTGGAGCACGCCCGTCCTCCATGGCGGGCATCTTTACGGGATGTTCCAGTTCAAGAAATACGGCTCCGGCCCGGTCAAATGCGTCGCACTTCCGGATGGTGACATCAAGTGGCAGAAGGAAAATTTCGGCCCCGGGCAGGTCGTGCTGACCAATGGAAATCTTCTCCTGCTCAGTGATGCCGGCGAACTCGTCCTCGTCGCCGCCCAGCCCGGCGAATTCAAGGAACTCGCCCGCGCGAAGGTGATTGACGGCAAGTGCTGGACGACGCCCGTCATCACGAACGGACTCGTCCTCGTCCGCAGCACGAAGGAAGCTGCGTGCATTGACCTGCGGGTGAAGTAGCCATGACGCTGCGCTTGACGTCGGCCCCCGCGCGGCGCACGCACAGCGCATGTCTCCCAAACAACGCTACTGGACGGCCATCGCACTCATCGTCCTCACGCTCATCCTGCTCTGGCCGGGCCTGACGCAAAACGCGCTCACCATTCGCGGAGTCCTGGACGTCGAGGGCGTCGCGGCGAAAATGGATCAGCTCTCCGCCGCGCAGATCCCGCCCGCGGACATGGCGCGCATCCGTCCATTCCTGAACCCCGCCGGCCTCGCGCAGCTCGACGATGCGAACCTCAGCCAGATGATCGGGCGTTTGATGAACGGCGTCGTGCGCGGCAAACTCGCCGGCGCGCGCCTCGAGGGCGGGGCCGACACCGTCTATGTGCAGGAGCAGACCATCCTGGTCACCATCCGCTACCTTTTTGAAAATCGCGGCTACCTCGTCGCGACGCTCCTTTTTCTTTTCAGCGTCTGCATCCCGATCGGGAAAGTCCTCGTCTTCCTGTGGGCCATCCACGCCCGCTCCGTCGTGCGCGAACGCCTGCTCGCTTTCATCAACGTCATTGGAAAATGGAGCATGGCCGATGTCTTCGTCGTCGCCATCTACGCCGCCTATCTCGGCGCAAAATCCTCGATCGGCGTCGGCCAGCCCATCCATTTCGAGACGAGCTACGGCCCCGGTTTTTATTGGTTCACCGCCTACTGCATCGTCTCCCTCGCCGCCCAGCAAGCCGCCGTCGCGCTGATGCAGAAGACCGACTGAGCGGCGCTACCCGCGACTATATTCCGCTCACGGCCTTGGCGCTCCGTATGTCGAGCACCTGCTCCGCGAGAGGGAGATCCCGGGGGAAGGTGATCTTGAAATTGTAGTCGTCGTTTTTCAGCAGCACGACCCGCTTGCCGATCTTCTGGACGGCCGAGACTTCGTCGGTGACGGATTCGTTGTGCGCGATCAGCGACGCGTAGGCTTGCAGGATGAGCGCGCTGCTGAAAATTTGCGGCGTCTGCATCGCCCACAGGTTCTGCCGGTCCACGCTTCCCGAGACGACGAGTTCGTAGGATGCCTGCTTCACCGTATCCGCCACCGGCGCCGCGCAGCATGCGGCGCCGCTTTTTTTTGCGAGCTTGAGGCAGTCGCTGATGAGCTTCGGGGTGACGAGGGGACGCGCGCCGTCATGGATCGCGACGTACTCGCAGCCCTCGCTCTTCACGGCCTGCAAGCCGTTCCAGACGGAAATATGGCGCTCATCCCCGCCGGCGACCACTTCGCGGACTTTCGTGAGTCCCTCGTCCGCGACGAGTTTCCGCATCTGCTCGATGGCGTCCTCGCGGATGACGACGACCATTTCGTCCACGTCCTTGCATTTCTGGAAGGCGGAGAGCGACCAGTGGATCACGGGCTTTCCGTTGATCTGCGCGAGGATCTTGTCGAACCCCATCCTGCGGCTCACGCCCGCGGCGACGATGATGGCGGAGACCATTTACGGGAGCAGTTTACCCACGATGGCGCTGAGCATCCTGCCGTCAGCACGGCCCGCGGCGCGTTCGTTGCAAGCTTTCATCACGGCGCCCATCTGCGCCTTCGACGTGGCGCCGAGTTCGGCGATGGCCGCCTTCACGAGCGCCTCCGCCTCCTCGGGCGACATCGCTTTCGGCAGGTAGGCGGCGAGGACTTCCGCCTCGGCCTTTTCCTTTGCCGCAAGCTCCGCCCGCCCGCCTTTTTCAAACGCCTCGATCGAGTCCGCGCGCTTCTTCATTTCCCGGCGGGTGATCGCCATGAAGATCGTGTCGTCAATCGCCTCGTCGGCGATTCCCTTCTCGATCGCAGTGGCCTTCAGCGCGCTTTTCAACATGCGCAGCACGCCGAGTTTTTCCGTCGCTCTCGCGCGCATGGCGTCCTTGATGTCCGAATCCAATTGGGCAAACAGGCTCATGGGTTCGCAGGCTAGCGGCAGCGGTGTGGGCGGCAAACCAATTGTCTCATTCCGGCCTCGGCTCGCGGCTGAGCAGCCGGGTGAGCGCCTCGGCGGGCGCGATCTTTCCGTCGAGGATCATCCTCACGACCTCGATGATCGGGGCCTCGATGCCGTGCTTCTCCACGCATTCGCACGCGCTGTAGGTCGTCGGTACGCCCTCGGCGACCATTTGCATGGACGCCACAATGTCCGCCAGCCGCTCGCCCCTGCCGATGCGCTCGCCGACGGAGCGGTTGCGGCTGTGCTGGCTGAAGCAGGTCACCATCAGGTCACCCACGCCGCTCAGGCCCATGAATGTCTCGCGCCGTCCGCCCAGCGCCTCCCCGATTTTGCCGAGTTCCACGAGCGCCCGCGTGACAAGCGCCGCCTTGGCATTGTCGCCGAGGCCCAGGCCGTCCGCCACGCCGGCGGCGAGCGCATAGATGTTTTTCAGCGCGCCGCCCAGTTCGATCCCCGCGACGTCGTCATTCGTGTAGGCGCGAAAGTACGCCGAGGAAAACGCCCGCTGCAGCCGCGAGGCCACGCCCGCATCCGCGCACCCGATCACCACGCACGTCGGTTTCCGGCGCGCGACCTCCTCCGCGTGGCTTGGCCCGCTGAGAACCGAGACCGGGTGATCCGGAAGCTGCTCCGCGAGAATCTCGCTCATCCGCAGACCGCTCCCGCGCTCGACGCCCTTCGTGCAGCTCAGCAGCACCGCGCCGCTCCGCAGTCCCGCCGCGGAAAAGCGCGCCGCCACCTCGCGCACCGCCTTCGAGGGCGTCACCACCAGCAGCAGGTCGCACGCGAGCAAATCCGCCGCGTCGCTGGAAAAATCGAGCGTCTCCGGCATCTTCACGCCGGGCAGATAAATGCGGTTCTCCCGCCGCTCACGGACTTCGGCGATATGCGCGGCATCGTGCCCCCACACCGTCACCGGCAGCCCGTTGCCATGCAGCACCAGCGCCAGCGCCGTGCCCCAGCTCCCCGCCCCGATCACGCCGGCGCGCTCGAAGCTCATGCCGCTTTCCTCCCGGCCCGGCTTTCGGTTCCCGCGATCAGCCGCTGGATGTTCGCCTTGTGCCGGGCGATCAGCAGCCCCGCCGCGAGAATCGCAAACCCAAGCGCCGGCCCCCGCGACCCGGAGAAAAACACCGCCACCGGAAACGCCGCCGCCGCCGCGATGCTCGCGACCGACACGTACCGCGACACCGCAAACACCAGCACCCACACGCCGAACGCGATCACACTCGGCAGCCACGCCATCGTGAGCACCGCGCCGAGCGAAGTCGCCACGCCCTTGCCGCCCTTGAACCCCAGCCACACCGGGAAACTGTGCCCGACGATGCACGCGAGCGCGCCCGACACCCACGCCCATTCCGTCTCCCCGCCAAAATGCGCGGCAATCCGCCCCGCGAAGATCACCGCCAGCGCGCCCTTCGCCGCATCGAACACGAAGACCGGCAGCCCGTACTTCCACCCGCACACGCGCCACACGTTCGTCGCGCCGATATTCCTGCTCCCGTGCGCGCGGATGTCCACGCCCTTCATCCGCCCAGCCAGCAGCCCAAACGGAACCGAGCCGAGGAAGTAGCCCGCAAGCACGCTGAGCAGGACGGAAATCACGCGCGGAGGGAAAATGCCCGCCGCCATTCATGTCAAGAGCGCCCGCAGGTGAGAGGTGCTGGCGGGCGTGATTAAAATCGAGTCCACAGCGAAGCCGTGATGGGAACGTGGCACAGAGCTTCCAGCCTGTGGGGCCAGCGGGCGTCTCGCCCGGCGTCTTTAATGGCCCCACAGGCGGGACGCACTGTGCCACAAAACACGCCGTGTCCGCTCCCGTCTTGGGCGGATGAACGGGAGTGTGGGGGGCTGCAAGTGGCGCAAGCCGCCGGCTTGCGAGGTTGTGGCAAACGGCTTGCGTACCTGTGGCAGACCTTGAGGTCCGCTGCGGGGTGGCGTGGCGCACTCTCGCAAGCCGGCGGCTTGCGCCACTGGCGCGCCTCGCCGCGGGGGGCTCTGTTTGCTTGCGGGGGGTGGGGGGAGTTTGTAGGGGGTGGGGGCTTTTTCAATCATCACTCCGCTCTTTATGCCTGTTCTCGTCGTTGGTTCGATCGCTTTGGATACGGTGAAGACTCCGTTTGAGGAGCATGCGGATTTGCTGGGAGGGTCGGCGAGTTATTGCGCGGTGGCGGCGTCGTTTTTCTCGGCGGTGAATCTCGTGGGTGTGGTGGGGGCGGATTTCCCGGCGGAGCACGTGGCGTTTTTCAAGTCGCGGGGGATGGATCTGGCGGGGTTGCAGGTGGCGGAGGGGCGCACGTTCCGGTGGTCGGGGGAGTATATGCTGGATATGAATGTGCGGGAGACGCGGAGCATCGCGCTGAATGTGTTCGAGCATTTCACGCCGAGGCTGGCGGCGGGGTATGCGGAATCGGCGTTCGTGCTTTTGGGGAACATCGGGCCGGGGTTGCAGAACCATGTGCTGGACCAGATGGCAGGGCCGCGCTTCGTGATTGCGGACACGATGGACTTGTGGATCAAGGTCGCGCTGGATGAGCTGATGCGGCTGCTCGGGCGGGTGGATATGCTGATCCTCAATGACAGTGAGGCGCGGCTGCTGACGCGGGAGACTTCGCTGGTGAAGGCGGGGCTGCTGATCCAGGCGATGGGGCCGCGCTTTGTGGCGATCAAGAAGGGGGAGCACGGCTGTCTGTTGTTCGGGGAGGGTGGGGATTTCTTCTCGTGCAGTGCGTATCCGCTGGAGGATGTGCATGACCCGACGGGGGCGGGGGACACGTTCGCGGGGGGGCTGGCGGGGTATCTGGCGAGCACGGTGAGCGGGGAGGTGACGTTCGGGGATCTGCGGAAGGCGGTGGTGCATGGCTCGGTGCTGGCGTCGTTCAACGTGGAGATGTTCAGCCTGGAGAGGATGCGGTCGCTGACGCAGGAGGATATTGCGGAGCGCTATGAGAGCTTCCGGCTGTTCAGCCATTTCGAGGTGATTCCCTGAACTGTCTGCTGGACAGGGGCGGGGTGGGGTGGTGGGTTGGGAGGATGAAACTTCTTTCCGCCGCGCTCTGCGCGCTTGTCGTGCCGGCTTTTGCGGCTGATGAAATCAAGATCGCGCCGGAGGCAGCGAAGGTCCTCGATGAGGTCTCGGCATTTTATACGAAGCTGAAGGGCGCATCCGTGGCCGTGAGTGGGGTGATGGTGCAGGAAATCCCGGGGGAGAAGCGGGAGGAGTTGAAGATCAAGGGGACGCTGGCGGTGGCGCGTCCGAATCTGCTGGCGCTGAATCTCGACGTGGATGGCGGGGTGGCGCTGGTGGCGGACGGGAAGACGGTGTGGGCGCATGTGGCAGGGCTGAAGCAGTTCATCGCGGATGATGCGCCGAAGGGGCTGGAGGATTTGATCCGCGATAACGCGCATCTCGGGATGATGGCGGGGCAGCTCGGGCCGGTGCTGGATTTGTTCCGCGCCAGTCCGCGGGAGGTGATGATGAAGGAGGTGGAGCTTCTGAAGGTCGTGGGCCGGGAGAAGGCTGGCGGTGTGGAGTGCGTCCACATCCGCGGTGAGCAGAAGGAGATGGACTGGGATGCGTGGTTCGAGGCGGGCGACAAGCCGGCGCTGCGGAAGTTTGTGTTCAGCCCGATGAAGGGGATTCTGGCGCAGGCACCCGCTGAGGCGAAGGCGAAGCTCAAGGGTGCGCGGCTGGATGTGACGCTGGAGTATTCGGCGTGGAAGTTTGGCGTGGAGCATGCGGCGGGGACGTTCGCCTTTACGCCGCCAAAGGATGCGAAGAAGGTGGCCGCTTTCGGCCCGCCGGATGGCGCGGAGGGCGGTGATCCGGCGGCGGAGCTGAAGGGGAAGCCGGCGCCCGACATCGCGCTGGCTTTGCTGGATGGCGGGAAGATGCGGCTTTCCGAGCACAAGGGGAAGGGCGTGGTGATCCTGGATTTCTGGGCGACGTGGTGCGGGCCGTGTGTGCGGGCGCTGCCGGTGTTGGCGGAGGTGGCGGCGGCGTTCAAGGAGAGGGGCGTGGTCTTTTACGCGCTGAATCAGCAGGAGGAGGCTGATGTGGTGAAGAAATTCCTCGCGGCGAAGAAGCTCATGATCCCGGTGGCGATGGACGCGGAGGGAGTGGCGGCGAAGCTCTACAAGGTGTCGGGCATTCCGCAGACGGTGGTCGTCGGGAAGGACGGAACGGTGGCGGCGGTGCATGTGGGCTTTAGCCCGAAGCTCAAGGAGGAGCTGACGAAGGAGATCGAGGCGCTGCTGAAGTAGGTGGCGCAAGCCGCCGGCTTGCGACTGTGGCGGCGACACGAGGGCGGTCTGCGTTCCACGCCCGACATCCACATCCGGTTCTCAGCAAGCTGGCAGCTTGCTCTACTTCACTGGCCGTGCGCGAGGCACGCGGCGATGAAGCCCTTGAAAAGCGGATGCGGGTTGTTCGGCTTGCTCTGGAACTCGGGGTGATACTGGCACGCGAGGTAGAAGGGGTGGTTCCGGAGTTCGATCAGCTCGACGAGTTTCCCGTCGGGTGAGGTGCCCGCGATGATGAAGCCGGCGGCTTCCATCTGCGCGCGGTAGTCCTGGTTGAACTCGTAGCGGTGGCGGTGGCGCTCGCGGATCTCGCGCTGGCCGTACGCGAGCGCGGACTTTGTGCCTTCCTTGATGGTCGTGGGCCAGGTGCCGAGGCGCATGTTCGCGCCCTTGCCCTTGATCTTCTTTTGCTCGGGGAGGAGGTCAATGACGGGGTGCGGGGTGCTTTCGTCGAACTCGGTGCTGGTCGCGCCGGTGAGGCCGCAGACGTTGCGGGCGAACTCGATCGTGGCGATTTGCATGCCGAGGCAGAGGCCGAGGTAGGGCAGTTTGTTTTCGCGCGCGAATTGCGCGGCGAGAATTTTCCCCTCGGTGCCGCGTTCGCCGAAGCCACCGGGGATCAGCACGCCCGCGACGCCGGCAAGGAACCCGGCGGCGCCGTCCCGCTCGACATCCTCGGCGTCCACCTCGGCGATCTCAGCCTTGCAATCGAGCGCTGCCGTGGCGTGGCAGATGGATTCGTAGATGCTTTTGTAGGCGTCCTTGTGATCGAGGTATTTGCCGACGATGGCGATGCGGACATGCTTTTCCGGGTTCACCACGCGCCGCACGAAGACCTCCCAGTCGGCCATGTTCGCGGTGGGTGCGGTGATGCCGAGGCGCTTGCAGACGACGTCATCGAGCTTCGCCTCCTGGAGCAGCAGCGGAGCGCGGTAAATGGTGTCCTCGATGTCGCGGCCCTCGATGACCGCATCGAGCGGGACGTTGCAAAAGACGGACAGCTTGCGGCGGACATCGTCATCCAGGGCGTGCTCGGTGCGGCAGAGCAGGACATTCGGGTGGAGGCCGATCTCGCGGAGCTTTGCGATGCTTTGCTGCGAGGGCTTGGTCTTCAGTTCGCCGGCGGCCTTGATGTAAGGGATGAGCGTCACGTGCATGATGAGCACGTTGTCGTCGCCGACATCCTGGATGAACTGGCGGATCGCCTCGAGGAAGGGGAGCCCCTCGATGTCGCCGACCGTTCCACCGATCTCGGTGATGAGCACGTCGCATGGCTGTTCCTCGCCGAGCTTGAAGATGCGGCGCTTGATCTCGTCGGTGACGTGCGGAATCACCTGCACTGTCTTGCCGAGATATTTCCCGGCGCGTTCGTTCTTGATGACGCGCTCGTACACCTGCCCGCTGGAGGAGCTGTTCGAGCGCGTGAGGACGGAATTGGTGAACCGCTCGTAGTGGCCGAGATCCAGGTCCGTCTCCGCGCCGTCGTCGAGGACATAGACCTCGCCATGCTCGAACGGATTCATCGTGCCGGGATCCACGTTGAGGTAGGGATCCAGTTTCTGGAGCGTGACCTTGAGGCCGCGCCGTTCGAGCAGATTGCCGAGCGATGCGGCGGCGAGGCCCTTGCCGAGTGAGCTGACCACGCCACCGGTGACGAAGATGTATTTCATGAAGGTTGGAAACTGCGGGTGCTGATTTTTCTGCGCCGCTCCAGCAGCGGGGCCACGGCTGCGGCATCCGCGGGGGTGTCCACGCCGACGCCGGCGTGCTTCACCACGATGACGCGGATTTTCACGCCGTTCTCAAGTGCGCGGAGCTGTTCGAGCGATTCGGCCATTTCGAGGAGCGTTGGCTTCCATTTCACGAACTGCAACAGCAGTTCCATCGTGTAGCCATAGATGCCCTGGTGGCGGAAAAGGCGGAGGCCCTGCGTGGCGTTGCGGACGTGCGGAATCGGCGAGCGCGAGAAATACAGCGCGTCGCCCGCGCGATCCATGACGACCTTCACGGCGTTGGGACTGGCCACGTCGTCGCCGGGCTCGAAGACGCTCGCGGAAGTGATCATCCGGACGTCCTTCGCCGCAGCCATCGTGCTCGCGAGCCTCGTGATGGTCGCGGGATCCACGAGCGGCTCGTCGCCCTGCACGTTGAGCACGTGGGTGAAGCCGCGGAGCTTCCTGCGCGCGACCTCGGCCACACGGTCGGTGCCGCTGCGGCATTTTTCGGAAGTCAGCACGCACTCGGCGCCGAAGCGCGCGCATGCGTCCGCGATGCGCCTGTCTTCCGTCGCCACGATCACGCGATCCACGCCCTTCGCGCGCGCGCTGCGCTCCCACACGTGCTGGATCATCGGCTTTCCAGCGAGGAGGAAGAGCGGCTTCCCCGGGAACCGGGTCGAGGCAAAACGCGCTGGAATGACGACGGCGATCTTAGGTGGCACCCGAACCTCGTAGGATGAAGTCCGCCGCGCTGGCAAGATCGGCGGCGACAAAGTGCGCGAATTTTCCGCTTTCCCCCGCGCCGTGGCCCGTGCGGACGAGGATCGCCCGCGTCCCGGCGCGCGTCCCGGCGAGGATGTCGGATTCCTTGTCGCCGATGATCCATGATCGCTCCAGATCGAGTTCCAGTTCATCGGCCGCCGTGAAGAGCATGCCGGGCGCGGGCTTGCGAAATTCGCTCGGAGCGTCCGGTGCGTCGGGACACATGAAGGTGCTGGCGATGAGCCCCTCGCCGAGCAACGCGCCCAGCCGGGCATCCACGGCCGCATATTGCTCTTCCGTGAGCAGTCCTCGCGCGATGCCGCTCTGGTTTGTGACAATCACAAGCGCAAACCCCGCCGCCTTGAGACGGATCAGCGCCTCGCGTGCGCCGGGGATGAGGCGCACGTCCGCCGGGTCTTTGCAGTAATGGACCTCTTCCATGATCGTCCCATCGCGGTCGAGGAATACGGCTGGTGTCATGCGGGCTTCCTCCCCGAAATGGAGATTTTGGTCGAGGCGAATGTCCGCAGTACTTGCCTCCGCCGAATGTCCCGCTACACGCGGTGGCCATGTTTGACTGGTTATCCGATCCCAATGCGTGGATCAGCCTCTTCACGCTCACCGTCCTCGAAGTTGTTCTCGGGGTGGACAACATCATCTTCATCGCGATCCTCGCGGGGAAACTGCCGCCCGAGCAGCAGGCGAAGGCGCGCACCATCGGGCTGATGCTGGCGCTGGTGACGCGTGTCTTGCTGCTGAGCCTGATATTTTTGCTCGCGAAGATGACCACGCCGCTTTTCACGATCCCGTTTGTGCATGAGCATGGAACCAACGCCCCGCTGGCGATCACCGGGCAGCGTCTCGTGCTCTTGCTTGGCGGCCTGTTCCTTATCTGGAAAAGCGTGCGTGAAATCCATGGAAACCTGGAGGGCGATGAGCACGGGAAATCGGCGAGGGTGAAGCCGGTGCTCAGCGCGGTGCTCGTGCAGATCGTGCTTGTGGACATCGTCTTTTCGCTCGATTCGGTCATCACCGCAGTCGGCATGGCGGACCAGATAGGAGTGATGATCGCCGCGGTGATGATCGCGATGGGGGTGATGCTGGTCTGCGCAAAGTCCATCAGCGATTTCGTGAACACGCACCCGACGATCAAGATGCTCGCGCTCGCGTTTCTGCTCATGGTCGGGCTCGTGCTCGTGGGCGAGGGGTGCGGGCAGCACATCGAAAAAGGCTACGTCTATACCGCGATGGGCTTCGCGTTTGGCGTCGAGATGCTGAATTTGAAAGCCCGCAAGAAGCGCGCGGCGGCGAAGCCCGTCGAGTTGCGTTCCGAGTACTGAGCGCCGCCGCGCTTGCCGCGAGGGCCGAACCGGCCTACGAGTGCCGGTGTGAGCCAGACACGCCATATCGGTCTCATCGCGAATGACTCGAAGCCGGGTGCGCGCGAACTCGTGCAATCGCTGGTGAGGGAGTTTGCGAAGCATCCGGTGCAGTTGCACCTCGATCCGCACGCGGGCCGGCTGGTGGGCGCCGAGCATTCGCTGAGCGAGCCGGAGATGGCGGAGATGTGCGAGATGCTCGTGGTGCTCGGCGGAGATGGCACGATCCTCCAGGTTCTCCACGCGCTCGGGGAGAGGTTGCGCCCGTTGTTCGGGATCAATATCGGATCACTCGGATTTTTGACGACGGTGAGCGTGAAGGAACATCTTCGCGCGGTCGCGGCCATCGTGGAGCGGCAGTATGAGCTGAGTGAGCGGTCGCTGTTGAAAGTGGAGATCATCCGCGAAGGGCGGGTGACGGCGTCGCGCATCGCGCTGAACGATGCGGTCATCAGCCGCGGTGAAATTTCCCGGCTCATCCGGCTCGCCGTGCGGATCGGCGGGGTGAATCTCACCGAATACAACGCTGACGGCCTGATCGTGGCAACGCCGACGGGCAGCACGGCATACAGCCTGAGCGCTGGCGGGCCGGTGCTGGCGCCGGACAGCGGCGTGTTCGTCGTGAACCCGATCTGTCCGCATGTGCTCACCAATCGGGCCGTGATCGTGAACGATGCGAGCACGGTGGAGATCATCCCCGTGGATGGCAGCAGCATCTACCTGACTCTCGACGGCCAGACCGCGCACCACATCGAGCCGGGCGAGACCCTCCAGATCACCAAGGCGCAACACACCCTGCCGCTCGCGACGCTGCCCGGGATGCCGTTCTTCGAGGTGCTGCGCCAGAAACTGAAATGGAGCGGAACGGCAGTTTAGTCCCGCGCATTGCAATTCCGGCGGCATTGCGGCAGAAGCGCGCAGTGACTTCCGGTCTGCCGCACATCTTCCTGGTCGCCGTGCTCCTGTCGGCTTCCACGGTCTTTGCTGAAAAGCCGCCGGCAAAGTCCGCAAAGGTGGCCGTGGCGGAGCACATGAAGGAGGAACTCGGCGTCAATGAATTCACAACGCCCGGCATCGAACTGATCCTGCAGTCCCTGCGCGATCTCCACCCGGTGGTCTATGAGGATGTCGCGCGCGCCGTTCCCCGGCAGCCGCCATCGAATCGCGCGCAGCTTGCGCTGAGCACGGGCGGGGTCATTGCCGATGGTTTCCTCGCGGTGGTCGCGGAGAAGCAATCGAGGCTGGAGGCAATCGGCCGGTCACTGCTCAGCCACGCGAAAGGTCTCGGTGTCGCCGACTACGTGACCCGTCACGCAAAGAGCATCCTCGAGCGTGCGGCAAAAAAGGAGTGGGACGCGGTGAGGTCCGAGTTGATCGGCACGCAGCGTGATGTGGAAAAGGGGATGATGGCGCTGAAGGACGAGGAAATCGCGCACCTCGTTGCGCTCGGCGGCTGGTGGCGCGGGCTGGAAGTTGCATCGGCGATCATCGCGGAATCCTACACGCCCGCGCGTGCGCGGCTGCTGGTGCAGCCAGCGATGATCAGCTATTTCGCCGACCGCGTGCAGACGCTGCACCCGAACCTCAAAAAACGGGCGCTTTTCGTCTCGATCGAAAAGAGCCTCGCGGAAGTTCGCGCCCTTGCCGTGAACGAACAGCAAACACCGCCAACGCAGGAGGCGGTGAAAAAGATCCACGCGATTGCAAAGGCGATGAACACCGAGATCAGCAGCGGGGAGGAATGAGAATGCCTGCTGCGGTTGTGATCCAGCCGGCAGGGCATTGACCGGAGGGCAGTCTGCGCCTACATCGCCCGCCTTCGTCGCGCAGGGCGCGGCACATTTTCATCAATCAACGACATGGCATTTCTCAACGACAATTATCTGAAGCTGAAGGCCGGCTATCTTTTTCCCGAGATCGGGCGCCGCGTGAAGGCGTTCACCGATGCAAATCCGGAGGCCGCAAAGCGCCTCATCCGCTGCGGCATCGGCGATGTGACTGAACCGCTGCCCGAGGCCGTGCGCACCGCGATGCACAAGGCGGTGGACGAACTGGGGGAGCGCGCCTCGTTCAAGGGCTACGGGCCGGAGCAGGGCTACGAGTGGCTCCGCGCGGCGATCGCGATGAATGACTACCGCGCGCATGGCATCGAGGTCGCGGATGATGAGATCATCGTCAGCGATGGCAGCAAGTGCGACACGGGGAACATCCTCGATATTCTCGGAGCAGCCAACGTCATCGCCGTCACCGATCCCGTGTATCCCGTCTATGTGGATACGAACGTCATGGCTGGAAACACCGGCGAAGCGGACGCTCATGGAGCGTATGGCAGGCTGGTGTACCTCGCGGGCAACGAAGCGAACGGATTCATCCCGCCGCCGCCCCGTGGTCGCGTGGATGTGGTCTATCTTTGCTCGCCGAACAACCCGACCGGCTCCGCGGCTACGCGCGCACAGTTGGAGGAATGGGTGGCGTATGCACGCGCGAATGAGACCCTGATTCTGTTCGACGCGGCCTACGAGGCGTACATCACGGAGCCGGGCGTGCCGCATTCGATCTACGAGATTCCCGGCGCGCGCGAATGTGCGATCGAGTTCCGCTCATTTTCAAAAAACGGCGGCTTCACGGGGGTGCGGTGCGCATTTGTCGTGGTGCCGAAGACGCTGATGGCGCGGACGGCTTCCGGGGAAAGCAAGCCGCTGCACCCGCTCTGGCTGCGCCGGCAGACAACGAAGTTCAACGGCGTGTCCTATATCGTCCAGCGCGGCGCGGAGGCGCTCTATTCGCCCGGTGGAAAGGCACAGGTCCGCGCGCTTGTGGAGCACTACCTCGGCAACGCAGCGGTTTTGCGCGAGGGTGCGCACAAGGCGGGATGGCCGACGTGGGGCGGTGTCAATGCGCCATACATCTGGGTCAAATGTCCCGGTGGCCTGACCTCGTGGGAGATGTTCGACAAGATGATTGGTAAGGCCAATGTGGTGATCACGCCGGGTGCCGGTTTTGGTGCGGCGGGCGAGGGTTACTTCCGGATCAGCGCGTTCAACTCCCGCGCGAACGCCGAGGAGGTTGCACGAAGGATCATCGCGTTGTGAAGGCTGTCCGGATTTAGGGGGCAGGTTGTCATCGCGGAGCTACGGCGGCAGGACCGCCGGCGGCGGAGGAGGGGCACTCCGTTTTTCGACGACAAACCACACCACGAACGCGAGCACGATCACTGCGACAATCCCCAGGACTCTCTCGGTTGACGATGGGGGATTTTCACTCATCCACCAGGGTGTCAATCTGCTCGGCGAGATCGAAATCCTTGTCCGTGATGCCCCCTTTGCTGTGAGTGGAAAGGATGAGGCGCACCTTGTTGTAATGGATCTCGATGTCGGGATGATGCTCCGCCTCCTCCGCGAGTTCGGCGACACCGTTCACAAAATCAATGGCCTGCGCGAAGTCGTCGAATTCGATGGTCCGCTCAATGGTCTTGGCCTCGTGTTCCCAGTGGGGCAGTTCTTTCAGGGCTGTCTTGATTTCCTTGGAGTCGAAAAGGCGCGGCATGGGTGTTGGTGAATTTTGGGAACCTTGCGGGGAAATTCGTGCTGAGCGCAAGGCAATCGTTGCCTTCCGGTACGGAAACAAAAAACCCAACCTCTGTGCCCTCCGAGTTCCATCGCGGGAGAACGATCGGAGCGGGGATGCGACCTGCCGCACGCGGTGATTGCGGAGGGGCGGGGGAGGGCCTACTCTCGCAGCGCATGGACGCGGCAAAGCTGCAGAGCATTCACATTCCGAAAAATCAACGCCGACGTCCGGCGGGGACTTTCTGGGTCGTCAGTTTGCTGGTGATGGGAACGGCCGGGGTGGCGTTGTATTTTGCGAGGCCGTGGGAGGCGGATGTGAGGGACCAGGCGGCGAAGGGGGCGGTGAAGCCGGCGGCAGTCCCCGCGGCGCCAAAGCTTGATGGAAAGCCGGATGATGTGGTGCTGACGGTGAGTGGTTACATCATCAATCGCGAGCGCATCGAGGTGAGCCCGCGGGTGCTCAATCAAGTGCGGTGGATCGGGGTGAAGAAGGGGGATCACGTGAAGAAGGATCAGGTGATCGTGCGGCTCGATGATGCGGAGCAGAAGGCGCGGGTGGCGGAGCTGGATGGGCAGATGGCGGTGGCGAAGGTGGCGCTGGAACGCGCGAAGGTGGGTCATGCACGGGTGATGAAATTGCGGGCGACGCAGAATGAGACGCAGGAACGTGAGGATGAGGCACGGCTGGCGGTCGAGAGCGCGGAGGCGCAGCTCGTGCAGCTCGGCGGTGCGCGTGCGATGGCGCAGGTGTGGCTGGATTGGACGGTGATCAAGTCGCCGATCGAGGGGGTGGTGCTCGAGAAGCTGGCGGACCCGGGGGAGCTGGTGTCGCCGCAGAGTTTCGGCGGGACGCGGGGGCCGAGCACGGCGCTGCTCTCGCTGGGCGACCCGAATGATTTGCAGGTGGAGATTGATGTGAATGAGGGCGATCTCGCGAAGATCCGGATGGAGCAGCGGTGCCGCGTGAGCCCGGAGGCTTACCCGGAGAAAGTGTATGCCGCGCACGTAGCCGAGGTCGCGCCCGAGGCGAACCGGCAGAAGGGCACGCTGCAAATCAAGGTGCAGGTGGAGAAGCCGGATCAGTTCCTCACGCCGGAGCTGAGCGCGAAGGTCGAGTTCCTCAAGTAGCGTCCTCCTTGAAAAATCAACCGCCGACATACGCCGGGCTTGCCAAAGGCAAACACGCGGCTAGCACTCTTCGATATGAAAAAAATCGAGGCCATCATCAAGCCGTTCAAACTCGAGGACGTGAAGGAGGCGCTGACTTCCTTGGGCATCGAGGGGATGACGGTCTCCGAGGTGAAGGGCTTCGGGCGGCAGAAGGGGCACACGGAGATTTATCGCGGAAGTGAATACACGGTGGACTTTCTCCCCAAGATCAAGATCGAGGTCGTCCTCCCCGACGAGACCGTGGCCGGGGTGGTGGATGCGATCGTGAAGGCCGCAAAGACGGGGAAGGTGGGCGACGGAAAAATCTTCGTCAGCCCGATTGACGACGCCATCCGAATCCGCACCGGGGATCGTGGGGACAAGGCGGTCTGAGGCGGCGGGGAAATTCGCGACGCGCACCGGGCATGGCACCGGGTGCCCCTGTGCATGAACATCTGGCTTCTCGCCATTATTCTCGGGCTTGTCGAAGGCATCACGGAATTCATCCCCGTCTCGTCCACCGGGCATCTGCTGCTCGCGGAGAACTTCCTGCGGGTGCGCGAGAATGCGCCGTTCCTCACGACGGAGCTGTTCAATTCGTTCATCCAGTGCTGGGCGCTGCTCGCCGCGCTGCCGCTTTTCAAGGACCGGCTGGCGACCATCGGGAGATGGCGGGAGCGGATCCACCGCGACTATTTCCTGAAGCTCGGCCTCGCGCTCGGCATCACCATCGCCGGTGCACTGGTGATGAAAGGATTCGGCCTGGAACTGCGCGATGCCGCGCTCCCGATCCTCGTGGCGCTCGCGGTCGGCGGCGTGTTTTTCATCGTCATCGAGCGCCGGATTCACGGCAGGAACACCGCCACGGAAATCACCTGGAAAATGGCCGCGGTGATCGGCGCTGCGCAGCTCCTCGCGGTGGCCTTTCCCGGCTCGTCCCGCTCGGGTGTCACGATTCTCGTCGCGCTGATGTTCGGCCTCGCGCGCCCCGTGGCGACGGAGTTTTCCTTCCTCCTCGGCGTGCCCACGCTCTGCGCCGCCGGCGTGAAGACGCTGTTTGATGCGTGGAAGCGCGGGGAGACGATCGAGTGGGGGCCGATGCTGCTCGCGAGCGGAGTCGCGGCGCTGTCGTCGTTCCTCACCGTGCGGTGGCTGCTTGGTTATGTGCGAACGCATTCGTTCGCGGGCTTCGGTTGGTACCGCATCGGGCTCGCCGCGCTGATCGCCGTGCTGCTGCTTTGCGGCGTCATGCACTGAGCAGGGTCGTTTTGGGGCTTGGCGGGGCAGGGGTGGCACCGTGTAGGTTCGGCCCGCACGATGCGTCTTCCGTCGCGAATCATTGCGCTGCTCATGATCGCCGCCACCCCGGTTGCGGGTGGGGAGAAGGCACCCACGCTCCTCGCGGATGGCTTTGATTTCCCCGTCGGCAAACCCGATGGCGACGGCTACTACAAAGCCCGCGGCTACCGTCCAAACGGACACCTTGGCGAAGACTGGAACGGCAAGCGCGGGGGCGATTCCGACCTCGGCGACCCTGTGTATGCGTGCGGGAATGGCGCGGTCGTGTTTGCCGAGAACTTCGGGCGCGGCTGGGGAAACGTGGTGATCATCCGCCATGTGTACGAGGAGGGCGGCACGCAGAAATACGTGGACTCACTCTACGGTCATCTCGGAGCAATCATGGTTCGCTACGGCATCCATGTCCGCCGGGGACAGCAGATCGGCACGATCGGCACCGGCGGCGGCCTTTACGACGCGCATCTTCATTTCGAGATACGCAAGGATCTCCGCGTCGGCATGGCCCGCCACCGCTTCCCGCACGATGACCGCACTTACTGGAGCCCCACGGATTTCATCGCCGCACGGCGCACACTGACTGCGAGCGCGAAGTCCGCGATGATCCCGATCTTCACGTTCGTCCCCTACAAGGAAACCACGCCCGTGGCCGCGCCGGACAAGCGCAAGCCCGGGCTCTCCGTGCCGGGGCCGGGTGGCTAAATCAACTCGGCGATCTGCACAGCATTGAGCGCCGCGCCCTTCAGCAACTGGTCGCCCACCACCCAGAATGCCAGCGCATTTTCCAGCGCGCAATCCATCCGCAGGCGGCCCACCTGGCAGTTGTCCCTCCCCGCGACGTCGAGCGGCATGGGGTAGGAATTCTGCGCGGGCGCATCCACCACATCCAGCCCCGGCGCCTTCGCCAGCACGGCACGCGCGGCATCCACGCTCACTGGCTTCTCAAACTCCGCCGTCACCGCCACACTGTGCGCGCGGTAAACCGGCACCCGCACGCAAGTCACCGATGCGCGGAACTCCGGATGGTGCATGATGCGCCGGCCCTCGTTCTGCATTTTCATCTCCTCCTTCGTGTAGCCGGTGTCCAAAAACGAATCCACGTGGGGCAGCACATTGAACGCGATCTGGTGCGGATACACTTTCTTCTCCACCGGCCTGCCCGCGGCGATCGCAGCCACTTGCGCGCGCAACTCCTCGATCGCCTGCGCCCCCGTTCCGCTCACCGCCTGGTAGCTCGATGCGATGATGCGCCTCACCCCGAATGCCCTATGCAGCGGCGCCAGCGCCATCAGCGTGATCGCCGTCGTGCAATTCGGGTTTGCAATGATCCCGCGGTTCGAGCGCACGTCGTCTGCGTTCACCTCCGGCACCACCAGCGGCACCTGCGGATCCATCCGGAACGCCGACGAATTATCCACCACCACCGCGCCCGCCTGCGTCGCATGCGGGGCAAACTCCCGCGAGATCCCACCGCCCGCACTGAACAGCGCGATGTCCACTCCCGCGAAGCTCCGCGGCGTCAGCTCCTCCACCAAAATCTCATCCCCGCGGAAGGGCAGGCGCTTTCCCGCGGAGCGCGCTGATGCAAGCAGCGTCAGCTTTCCCACGGGAAAATTGCGTTTCTCCAGGGTCATCATCATTTCGATCCCCACCGCTCCGGTGGCTCCAACGATCGCTACATGCAGGCTCTTGCTCATTTGATTGAAAAAGGGCGCGCACGCTACCGGGTGCCGCTGCAAGTGCAAGTGTTGAGGCAAGCATTGTCGGCGGGGATCGCTTCACCAGGAGGGGTTGGGAATGAAGGAGGTTCCGCGGAAGCTACGCGACCGCCATCCGCACCTGAATGAAAGCGATGAGTTCGAGGAGGTCATCCACCTGGAAGGGCTTTGCCAGCATCGTGCCCCTGACGGACTGGATGAAGTCGTTCACTTTCGGGTTTCCGCGGTGGCCGGTCATGAAAATGAACCGGTCGCACAAATGCGGGCGCATGCGTTCGACGGCGCGGTAAAACATGTCGCCGGGCAGCGTTGGCATCATCATGTCGCATAGGATCACTTCAAAGTCGCTTGCGAGGATTTCGTGGACGCCCTCGACCCCGTTCTGAACCCCGATGACTTTGTAGCCGTTTCCAGAAAGGAACTCGGTCATGATGTCCCGGAAATCCGGATCATCTTCGAGAAGCAGGACTTTGCGGCTTTCCGGGCATTGATATGCGCTGATGAAGTCGTCAGCGACTTCCGGCATTGAGGATTGTTCTGTGTAGCGTTGCATTGTTGTTTTTGTTGGGAATTGCACTCTTTCCAAGCAAAGCACGTGCCCTGTTCAATGGGCGATTGAGTTTGTGGACTGGCGCTCTGTGCGGCCAGGAATCTGGTGATGGCGGTTGACGCATTGTGAACACCGCTTACTATTAACGTCGTTAATTTTCAAAATGAGTGACAAAGACAGCCCAACCTTACGTGAGGATGCAGAGAAACTGGCCGATATGTTCACGATCTTGCAGAGGGGTTTTGTTCTGAAACTCTCCAAGGAACTCGTGCGCGGCCGTGTCTCGTTTCCCCAGTACCTATTGCTCGGTTTTCTCGCCCAGGAGCATGCAATTCCCACGATGTCCCAGATCGCAGCGAAGATGCAGCACACGACGGCTGCTGCAACCGGACTGGTTGGGCGGATCGAAAAGCTGGGTCTTGCACGGCGTCAAACAGCGTCAAAAGATCGCCGGAAAGTGTTCGTTCACATCACCCAAAAAGGCCTCGAACTTGTCACCCGCGTGCGGGAGGACATGGTGGAAAACTTAATGACCCTGATGGCGCACCTCGACGAGAGTGAGCAGCGCGCGTGGGTGCGAATCTACGAAAAAATATTCCCCCACGCGCCCCGATGAATCGAGTCGCTCTTCTCTTTGCGTTGGCGTCTGCCTCGCTTTCCGGAAGTGGCGTGGCGGAAAAAAAGTCCGCTGCAACGACCGCTGCGCTGAGCCTTGATCGCGCAGTGCAGACCGCGCTCAAGCAAAACCCGGATATTCTGCGCGCCCTGCACGAAATAGAGCGGACGCGCGGGCAGGTCATAGAAGTGCGGGCCGAGGCATTGCCGCGCGTGAGGGCCACGGGCAACTACCGCCAGGAGGACAAGGATTTCATCGAGGGCAGGAGGGGCGGTGCATTCTCGTTCGGAGCCGGAGCACCCGCATCGGACCCGGCTGACTTGTTCAACAACCAGGGTGGAGGCGACAAGACGTGGCGCATCGCCATGGAAGTGCGGCAAGTGCTGTATTCCGGAGGGCAGGTGGGCGCAGCGATCAAGATCGCGAAGTTCACCGAGGATCAAAGCTACTACATGCTCCGCGATACTTTGGATCGTGTCATTGCGAGGGTGCGTTCACAGTTCTATGCAGTCCTGCTGAACCGCAAGCTGATCACGGTCGCAGAGGAAAGCATCCGGCTTTTGGAGGATGAGCTGAAAGATCAGCGCAACCGCTTCGATGCCGGCACCGTGCCGCGATTCAACGTGCTGCGCGCGGAGGTGGCCGTTGCAAACGCGCGGCCGGATTTGATCCGCTCGCGGAACAACGCGTTGATCGCCGAACTGGAACTCGCGAAAACCATGGGCCTCAGCGCAAGCAAGAGCACGACTGGAAAGCCCGCCTTCGAAGTCATGGGCGAACTGCGCGCCGGCAAGAATCCGATGAGCCTCCAGAACGCGCTCGCGATGGCGAAAAAGCGCCGCCCACTTCTCAAGGCGCAGAAGCAGACCATCCTCTCCGAAGAGCAGCAAATCACCGTGGCCGCCGCCGGGAACAAGCCCCACCTGGAGGCGACCGGTGGCTGGGAATTCCGAAATTCGCGCCTCACCGATGACACGTCGAAGGAAGTGAACGGCTGGTTTTTCGGCGTTAATGGCACATGGGACGTGTGGGACGGTGGTGCGACCGGGGGGAAGATCGCACAAGCGAAGGCCCGGTTTGATTCCGCGCAGACCGCCTACGAAGACAGCGTGCAACAGGTGGATCTCGAAGTGCAGAAAGCCTTCGCTCGCATCCAGGAGGCAAAGGAACTCATCGCGAGCCAGGACAAGGTGATCGAGCAGGCGGAGGAGGCGCTGCGTCTTTCCCGCGAGCGCCTGGCCGCAGGCGCGGGCACGCAGCTCGACGTGCTCGATGCCGAGGTCGCGCGCACCAAGGCGAGAACCACTCAGCAGCAGGCGCTCTTCGAGCATAACGTCGCGATCGCCGAATTCGACCGCGCGACCGGCGCGGACACCATTTACGACAACACGTTTCCCGACCCTCATGCGGAGCAAGCGCGGACGCGTTTGCGCGAGGGTGGAGCGCCATTGCGCGGGGAATGAACTGCCCGCATGAAGTTTTCCCCGCCCTCGCGGGGCTTCCCGTCATCCATGCCTTCACGGGGCGGTTGCCGGGCCTCGACATGCAGACCGACCGCTCCACGGCCCTCATGCGGCTGGAGGCTCACCACGCGGAGCTTCGCGAATCGCTCGGCATCGGCACACTTCGCTACATCACGGCGGAACAGGTGCACGGCGCCGGCGTTGCCGTGGTCAACAGCGCATCGGCGGATCGTATTCCCGCGGTTGATGGCCTTGTCACGGACGACCCCCGGGTGTGCCTCGGCATCTACGTCGCTGATTGCGCGCCTGTGTTTCTCGTGGATGCGGTGCGCGGTGTGATCGCCTGCGTACATAGCGGAAAAAAGGGGACGGCCGCCGGCATCGTCGGTGTTGCGCTGGGAAAAATGATCGCGGAATTCGGATGCGAGCCGTCCCGCATCGTCGCGCAGATCGGCCCATGCATCCGCCCGCCGAATTACGAAACCGACATCGCCGCCGACATCGCCCGGCAGTGCCGTGCCGCAGGCCTTTCGAGTGTTCATGATTGCGGCATTTGCACGGCGGCGAACGTCGCCCGCTATTACAGCTACCGCCGCGAGATGGGGCAGACGGGACGGATGGCCGCTTTCTTCGCGCTCCGGCCGCACCGCGAACCACTGGTGCATTGAGTGGTTGGCAAAGGCAGGAGCGGCTGTTTTACTCGCGCGCCTTTTCACATGAGCCAGGACATTCCACCACCACCACCCGAAGACAATTCCCCCGCCAATGCGCCTGCGCAGTTCAAGGACGACGACGTCCAGGCGATCACCTATTTCAAGGAAGCCTACGGACTTTTGCGGCACCAGATTGGCAAGGTCATCGTCGGCCAGGACAAGGTGATTGATGAATTGCTGATCGCCATTTTCACCCGCTCGCATGCGCTGCTTGTCGGCGTGCCGGGACTCGCGAAGACGCTGCTCATCTCGACGCTCGCGCAGGCGCTGAATCTTCAGTTCAAGCGCATCCAATTCACGCCAGACCTGATGCCCAGCGACATCACCGGCACCGAGGTGATCTACCAAAAACCCGGCACCGGGGATCGCGAGTTCAAATTCCTACCAGGCCCGATTTTCGCGAACGTCATCCTCGCCGACGAGATCAACCGCACGCCGCCGAAAACCCAGGCGGCGATGCTCGAGGCCATGCAGGAGCGCAAAATTTCGGTCGGCGGTGTTGATCACAAACTGCCCGATCCATTCTTCGTCCTCGCAACCCAAAACCCCGTGGAGCAGGAGGGAACCTACCCGCTGCCCGAGGCCCAGCTCGACCGGTTCATGTTCATGATCTACGTGGACTATCCGAGTACGAGCGAGGAACTGGAGATCATGCGGCGCGGGACGGGTGGTGCGACCGCGCAACCCCGGCAGGTGCTCGGGCACGAACACATCCTCTATCTGCAAGGCACGGTGCGCAGGATGCCGGTTGCGGAGCACGTGCTGGAGTACGCGCAAATGATCGCCGCCTCGACCCGCGCAAAAAGCCCGCAGGGGCTCGAATTCTGCAAAAAATGGCTCTCGTGGGGCGCAGGCCCGCGCGCTTCGCTCAACTTGATCCTCGCGGCAAAGGCGCACGCGATCCTGCGCGGGCAGATTTACGTCGGCTGCGAGGATGTCGCGGCAGTCGCGCCGAGCATCATGCGCCACCGCATCATTCCGAATTTCGCCGCGCAGAGCGAGGGCATCACGAGTGACGACATCACGCGCATGATCCTCGAGAAAATCCCGAAGGCCGGGTAGCGGGTGGACACGCGAGGCGATGCTTTACGCCGGCGCGGATTTTGGCAATGGTCGGCTTGATGATACGCCTGCTGGCCCTTGTGGGTGCGATTTCGACCACCGTTTGCGCGGTCAACACGATCGAGCGCGAATTCACATGTCCGCTGGATGGCAGCACCTTCGCGCAGCGCATCGAGACCTCATCGCAACCGAACGGCGTGCGCCTGGATCTCAAGCGCCTAGGCGATGTCGTCGAGCCGCCCACCGTCCCGCAGTGCCCGAAGTGCCACCTCGTTTTCTTCACGGAAAAGTGGGACCCCGCCCTCGTCGCGCGCCTCAAGCCCTTCGTGCTCGGCCCGGATTTCCAGCTCCTCGCTGCAAAAAACCCGTCCTATTTCTGCCTCGCGCTAATGCAGGAGTTCCTCCGCTCGCCCGCCATTTACCAGGCCCACAGCTACCTGCGCGCCTCGTGGCAGGTGGAGGAGAAGGAGGGTCAGAGAGACCGCTGCCTCGGCCTTGCGCTGGACCGTTTCACGATCGCGCTGAGTTCCATGAAACCCGGCGACAGCGAGTACGCCAACACGATGCTGCTCTGCGGCGAACTGGAACGGCGCCTGAAACGCTGGGATGCCGCTGCTGCCCGCCTCCGCAACCTGCAAGATGACGGTTCAGTCAAGGAACCATCGCACCGGGCGGTCATCGAGCGACAGCTCGCGCTGATAGAAAAGCACGACAGCGCGCCGCAGCCTGCCACTGCCCAAATGGGAAAAGCCCTGACTCCTCCCTCGCAGCGGAAAAAGCCGCGCCCCGCATCCGAGTCGCCCGCGCCCGGCTCGCTCGAGGAAGCCAGCGCTGTTGCTGTGGATACTTTAGCAGCGCAGAGCGCCAACAAACTCGATCCCGCGCTCCCGCCGGTGTTCGCAGGATCCGATGAGGGAATTCTGGAACTTCCGGAATTGTCGTCCTCACCCGCACACGCCTCGGAGGAGGATTTGGAATTACTTCCAGAACCCCGTGAATTGAAACGTTCCCCCGCGAGCAAACCCGCGCAGCCACGAACGCCAAAAGTCAGGCCGAAGCATCCTGCAAAGCCCGCTGTGATTGCAGCTCCCGAAGGACGAAAGAAGAATCGCGCGCTGATCGGACTTCAATGACCGCCTCCAACCGCATCCTCAAACGCAGCTTGCGGATTTGCACGTTCCCTGCATCATAGCCGCCATGACGCCGCGCCAACCACTTGCCTGCATGCTCGCAGTGCTCTGTGTTTTTGCAGTGATTGGGGCGCAGTTGTTTGGAGTGGCTCGCGGCTTTGTCTGCGACTGTGGGGGGAGGAGTCAGGTGGTGGAGGTGAGCAGTTGCTCCGGCTCGCATGGCGAACACTGCCACATGGAGGAATCAGAGTCCGGCACCCACGACGAGGAGGGAAATGAGAACCGGAAGGAGCACGAGCAAGTGAAGGACGACCTCACCGGCACCAATGGGCAGGCTCCACATGTCGTGATCCCCGCTCCCGTGATGTGTGCGGCGCTCCCCGCGCTGATGTGCTTTGCGCCGGAATGCCTCCCCGCTCCGCGTGAATATCCTCCCGATTCCTACGGCGGCCCGCCGCCGGGCATCGCCGTCGCGCGGACAGTCGTCCTGCGTATCTGACTCCGCGCAGCCGCGCTCGCGGCTGCTCTTCCGCCATTCACGCGCACGTGCGCCATCCGCGCTGCCCCGTGCCGTGACGTCTCTATTATTCACTCACACACTCAACGACCATGATTCCACGCACCATTCTCATTTCAACCATCGTCTGCGCAGCCTTTGCAGCACCGGCGCTGGCTCGCGAAGTCTCGCTCTCCGTCGAGGGGGCGGCAGCTTACGCCATCAAACACAACCCCGCGCTCGCGGCGGCGCGCCTGCGCATCGAGGAGGCCCGCGGGCGGCTGGACGCTGCCGGGCGCAGGCCAAATCCCGAGCTGGAGTTCGATCTTTCGCAGAATGTCCGCTCGCGCGAGCACGGCGTTGGCGTGGCTTGGATGCAGAAGTTCCCGCGCACCGCGCGGCTGGCTTTGGAAAAAGCCGTCTCCCGCGCGGAACTCACCGCCGCCGCCGCCGAGGTGCGCGACGCCGAGCGCAGGCTCGCGGGCGAGGTGCGCGCCGCCGCCGTGGGCCTCATCGCTCTGGAAAACGAACGCGAGCTGCGCGGGCGGCAAATTCTCGCCAGCGAGGAGCTCGCCGCCTTTATGACCAAGCGCGTGCAGGCGGGCGAGGCATCTGTCGTGGACGCGGCGCAGGTCGAACTCGAGTCGAAGCAACTTGGCACGCAGGTGCTCATGCTCGATGTGGAAAAGGTCGCGCTGCTCGGCACGCTGCGCCCACTGCTCGGCGTCGGCGCCGGCGATGCCGTGAAAATCACCGGCGCTCTCGGCGATCCGGGTGCGCTGCCCGCGAAGGGCGCGAGTGTCGCAGCGCGTGGCGATGTCCGCGCAGCACACGCGAACGCGGACGCTGCGAGGCAAAACGCCGAGCTGGCGAAGGCGGGCAAGTGGGAGGACTTCAGCGCCGGGCTGATGGCCACGCACGAACTTGCTGAGGATGCGCCGGATGGCTTCGAGCGCGACACGATGTTCGGGCTGAAGTTCAGCCTGCCGCTGCCGCTCTTCAATAAAAACGAGGGGCAAATCCGCGAAGCCACCGCCGCCGCAAAGCGTACGGAAAAGGAAATCGAAGCCGTCGCCGCGCAGGCCGGCGCAGAGGCGGCTGCCGCACGCGGCGAGATGGCCGCGCTCGCAAAAATCGTCGCGGACATTGACGGCAAGCTCATCCCGCAGGCCAGACAGATCGAGGATCAACTCCGCGCCAGCTACGCCGCCGGGCTCACGCCGCTGCCGGAAGTCATCCGCGCGCGCGGGCGGCGCTTTGAACTCGAAGCACAACGTCTCGACGCCCTGCGCGACTGGCACCTCGCCCGCGCGAAACACCAAACTGCAATCGGAGGAAAACAATGAACGTCCAACGCTCAATGCCACACACCCGCGGCGAACAACCGTCGAGCTTCGTTCGCCGTCCACCGCGCATTGGACGTTGGATGTTCGCCTTGTTCCTCGCCGCGACCATCCACGCCGCAATTCCGCCCGAGGAAGCGGCGAATACCATCATCCTCACTGAGGCGGGCGAGAAAAATCTCCGCATCGAAACCGTCGAGGCGGAGGAGACGGACTTTGAAGAAACCGTCTTCGCACTGGGCCGCATCAACGTCGCGCCGGGACGCCGTGCCGTCGTCAGCAGCCGCATCCCCGGCCGCGTCGTGAGCGTCGAGGCGCACATTGATACGCGAATCAAGATGTCCTCCGAGGCACTCGTCATCGAGGCGCGCCAGCCCGGCGACCCACCGCCGCGCATCCGCATCCCAGCACCCATCGGCGGGCTTGTGAGCAAGGTGAATGTCGTCGAGGGCCAGCCCGTCGAGCTGACGGATTCGCTCGTGGAAATTCTCGACCTTTCCACCGTCCACGCCACCGCCGCGGTGCCCGAACACCTCGTCTCGAAGCTGAAGGAAGGCATGACCGCGCGCATCCGCGTGCTTGCGCTCGGCGGGAAGGAATTCACCGCCGAACTCGCGCACATCGGCGCGGAAGTGGACGCGAAAAGCGGCACCATCGAGGCCGCGTTTCATTTACCCAACGAAGACTACGCGCTGCGTCCCGGGATGCGCGCCGAGTTTTCCTTCGTCACCGGCAAACGCGACGCCGTGCTCACCGTCCCACGCGCCGCGCTGCAAGGCGACGCGACCAACCGCAGCGTCTATCGCCGCCACTACGACACGACGATGAAGCACGCCTTCGTCCGCATCCCCGTGCAAGTCGGCACGATGAACGAGCGGAGCGTCGAAATCACCGCTGGCCTCACCGCGGGCGACGAAGTCGTGACCACCGGTGCCTACTCGCTCGGCTTTGCCGGAAAAGGCAGCGTCAGTTTGAAAGATGCCCTCGATGCCGCCCACGGTCACCCGCACAACGAAGACGGCAGCGAGATTACTGCCGAGCAACAAGCCGCCGCCAAAGCCGGAGGCGCGACCGCCGAGCACCATCATCACTCCCACGAAATGTCCGCGCTCACCAAAGCCTCGCTCGCCGCAAATGCGCTGCTGCTCGTCCTGCTGCTCGCGGCCGCGATTCGGAAGCCGAAGGAGGTTCAGCCGTGAGCGGGTTTGTCTCCAGTTTCATCCGCGGGAAGTTCCCGCAGCATCTTCTCCACTTCGGCGTGGAGTGGCGAAAGGTGCTGCTCCACGACGCGCCAAATCACCTCAAGCCGAACATCGAAGTAATCGTGAACGAGAATGTGCCGCGTGCCGATGATGTTGCTCCAAGGGATTGCGGGGTAACGCGCGAGCAGATGCTTCGGCAATTTGAACGCTGCCTCACCAATGACTTCGATGCACTTGAGGCAAAACGTCTGGAGCACGACATCCGAGTTGTATCGCGCCTGCTGCCCGCCGGCGTGAGTTTCGAGCAGTATGATTTGATCGAGGATGTCCTCCAGCCGCTCGCGGGTGCTCCTCATACCGGCACCGCATCGCGCATCACATTCTTCCGCAAACGCGGCTTCATCCCCTCGTGGTCCTGGACGATGTCCACCTTGCACCCGAGCAGCTCGCGCAGATCCATCAGCAAGCCGCCCATGTCGAAAAGACTCCGCCCCGGCTCCATGTTCACCAGCACATCAATGTCGCTCGTCTCGTCGTCCTCGCCCCGCGCGACGGAGCCGAAAATGCGGACATTCGTCGCGCCGTGTTTTGCCGCCAGCGCGAGAATGGCCTCACGGTTTTTTGCGATGAGTTCCCGTTTCGACATGGCCGCACCATGCCGCGGCGGACGCCACGCGGCAACCTCACTTTGCGGCTTCAGTATGCCAGACCGGCTAGCCCATTTCTCCTTCCAGCACCACCCCATCATCCTCGCAGTCGCGGACTCCGGTTCGGAAACCGAAGGAGGTTCAGCCACGAGCCTCAGCGCACTATTTCCACGGATTCAAAATCCGCACGCCCGTATCCTCAAAGTCACTCACGTTACGCGTGACGAGCGTGAGGTTGTGTTCGAGCGCGGTGGCTGCGATCAATCCGTCGGGATCGGAAATATCAGTCGCACTAATCAACCGCCCCCACTGTTCAGCGATTGCTTCAGTCACAGGCAGCAAATTGTCTGCAAATTCCGCCAGCACGCATTCCAGCCAAGCCTCAATATCCCGCGCCTGCGCGGCATCCTTCTTTCGCTTATCTTCAATTCCCCTGCGAATTTCCCCGATGGTGATGACACTCACCGCACAAAGCGCAGGATCATTGGCAGATGCCCAATTTTGGAACCCTCGATTTCCGCGCTCTACTTTTCGCATTTCGGAAATCGCATTCGTGTCGAGCAGGTACCGCATCACAACTCCACAGGGCGGCGGCGTGTGCGGCTGCGGTCGCGTTCAAATTCAAAGTCAGGCGCGATTCGTCCCAATTCACGAAACGCATCGAACAACGTGCGCTTTGACTTTTTGGATACCGGAGCAGAGAGCGCGGACTTTAGAATTCGCCGATGCTCTTCCTCAGCCGAAACTCCATGCTCAACAGCACGGCGCTTCAGCTTCTTCACGAGCGCGTCGGGGACATTTCTGACAAGTAATTGGGTCATGCCGCACAGTGCTATCGTTGATAGCACCCGTCAAGACTCAGAAAGGAAAGGACAAGCCAATGCTCAATAGGCTCATCCATTTCTCCCTCCGGCATCGGCCCATGGTCCTCGCGCTCTCGCTGCTGCTGCTCGTGCTCGGCGTGCAAACGACGCGCGAGCTGCCGGTCGAGGTGCTGCCGGACATGACGAAGCCCACCGTCACCATCCTCACCGAATCGCCGGGACTCGCGCCGGAGGAAGTCGAGACGCTTGTCACGCAGCCCATCGAAGCGGCGGTGCAGGGCGTCGGTGGGCTCGATCGGCTGCGCTCCAGCAGCGACGTGAGCCTCTCGCTCGTCTTCGCGGAATTTGCGTGGGGCACGGATATTTACCGCGCGCGGCAGCTCGTGCAGGAGCGGCTGCAAACCGCGCGGCTGCCCGAAGGCGTGCGGCCGGGACTCACGCCCGTCTCGTCGCTCATGGGCGAGATTTTGCTCGTCGGGCTGCGGAGTGAGAAAATGCCAGCGCGCGACCTTCGTACGCTCGCCGACTGGACGGTCGCGCGGCGGCTGCAAAGCATCGCGGGCGTCGCCGAAGTCCTCGCCATCGGCGGCGGCGTGAAACAAGTCCATATCATGCCCGACCCGCACCGGCTCGCGGCGATGGGCGTCACTTTCGCCGAGCTGGAGGCAGCAGTGGCGAAAGCCGCGGGCAATTCGACCAGCGGTTACCTCACGACCGGCACGCAGGAAATCATGGTGCGGAATCTCGGCATGACCACCGACCTATCCGACCTTGCCGGCACCGTGGTCAAAATGAACGGCGACCGCGCGGTGCTCATCAGCGACGTGGCGCGCGTCGAGCACGGCGTGCAGCCGATGCGCGGCGACGCGAGCGTGAACGGAGCGCCGGGCGTCATCCTCAGCGTGGATAAATCGCCCGGCTTCGACACGCTGAAGCTCACCGCGGAAATCGAGAGGGCGCTTGCCGAGCTGAAGCCGTCGCTGCCCGCGGGCGTCGAGGTGGAGCTGCTTTTCCGGCAGGGCGATTTCATTTCTCACGCGATCGGCAATCTCAAGGAAGCCATCCGTGACGGTGCCATCATGGTGACCATCGTGCTGTTTTTGTTCCTGCTGAATTTCCGTACCACGCTCATCACGCTCACCGCGATGCCGCTGTCGTTCGTCACGGCGATGCTCGTATTCAAATGGTTCGGCGTGTCGGTGAACTCGATGACCCTCGGCGGCCTGGCCGTCGCCATCGGCATGGTCGTGGACGACGCCATCGTGGACGTGGAAAACGTCTTCCGCCGCTTGCGAGAAAACGCCGCGCTGCCCGAGCCAAAGCCAAAGCTCGAAGTCATCGCCGCCGCCTCCGGCGAAGTGCGAAACAGCATCCTCTACGCGACGGTGCTCATCATCCTCGTCTTCCTCCCGCTGCTCAGTCTCGAAGGACTGGAGGGGTGCCTTTTTACGCCCATCGCCATTGCGACCATCGTGAGCATGGCGGCGAGCTTTGTCGTTTCGCTGACGGTCATCCCGGTGCTGTGCTCGCTGCTGCTGCGTAGCTCAGATTTGAAATCTGTGCTACAGGCCGACGGCTTCCTCGTCCGCGCGATGAAATGGACCGTCGAGCGCACGTTCCTACGCATCGCGTTTGGCGCGCCGCATCTCGTGCTCGCGGTCACGGGCATCCTGCTCATCGCCGCGCTCATGCTTTACCCGCAGATGGGACGCCGCTTTCTCCCAGAGTTCAACGAAGGCAGCGCCACCATCTCGCTCGGCGCGGCGCCCGGCACATCGCTCGCGCAGAGCAACGAAATTGGCGAAGTCGCCGTCGCCATACTCCGCAAAATCCCCGAGGTCAAAAGCGTGGGCCGCCGCACAGGGCGCGCCGAGCGCGACGACCACGTCATGCCCGTCTCCGTGAACGAATTCGACGTCGAGTTCCACGACAGCGGACGTCCGCGCAAAATCGTGTTCGACGAAATCCGCAACCAGCTCACCACACATCTCCCCGGTACTTTCACCAACGTTGGCCAGCCCATCGGCCACCGGCTCTCGCACATGCTCAGCGGCGTCTCGTTCAAAATCGCCGTCAAAATCTTCGGCCCCGACCTCGACGTGCTGCGCGCGAAAGGCGCGGAGATTGAAAAACTCGCCCGCGCCATCCCCGGCCTCACCGACGTGTATTTGGAAAAGCAAGTGCCCATCCCGCAGATCCGCATCGTCGTGAATCCCGAGCGCGCGCGCGCCTACGGCATCCAGCCCGCCGCCGTGAACGACCAGCTCTCCGCGCTCGTCGGCGGACGCCACGCCGCCGAACTTCGCGACGCGCGCGGCCCGCTCGATGTCGTCCTGCGACTCCCGCCCGAGTGGCGCGACTCGCCGCAGCGGCTCGCCGAATTTCCCGTCGAGCTACCCGACGGACGCCGCATCCCGCTGCATCTCCTCGCCGAAGTCCACGAGAGCAACGGCCCAAACGTCATCAACCGCGAAGGCACGCGCCGCCGCGTCGTCATGGGCGCGAACACGAGCGCCAGCGATGTTGAATCCCTCGTCGCCCGGCTCGAACGCGCAGTGCTGGAAAAGGTCGCACTGCCCGCCGGCTACGAAGTGCGCTTCGAGGGTGAATCCGCCGCCGAGCGCGCCGCTGCAAAGCGCATCGCGATTTTCTCCGCGCTCGTGCTCGTCGTCGTCGCGTTCCTGCTCTACGGCTACTTCCGGAGCGCGTCGCTCGCCGCGCAAGTGCTGCTCAACATCCCGCTCGCGCTCATGGGCGGCCTCGCGCTCACGTGGTATCTCACGAACAACATCAGCATCGCCACGCTCGTCGGCTTCATCGCCGTCGTCGGCGTCGCCGCGCGCAACAGCATCATGATGCTCTCGCACTACCTGCACCTCATGCGGCACGAGGGCGAAAAATTCACCCGCGCGATGGTCACGCGCGGCACGCTGGAGCGGCTCGTCCCCGTGCTGATGACCGCGCTCAGCGCCGGCATCGCGCTCGTCCCGCTGCTCCTCGCCGCGCACGAGCCGGGAAAAGAAATCCTGCACCCCGTCGCCGTCGTCATCGTCGGCGGCCTCGTGAGCAGCACGCTGCTCGACCTCGCCGTCACGCCCGCGGTGTTCTGGCTCTTTGGAAAAACAGCTGCTGAGAAGGCGCTACGACTCGACGCACCCGCGGCGCAATGAGACTTTCCCCGGAACGACAACACAACACACACAATACCACATGAAGAAACACATCCTCGCGCTGCTCAGCAGCGTCGCAATCACCGTCAGCGCCCTCGCGCATGGCGGAGTCGAACTCGGGCCCAACGGGGGACGCATCCTCAAGTTCTCGAAGAACGAAACCATGCACGGCGAAGTCACCGTGAAGGGCGGCAAATTCCACATCGCCGTCCTCGACAAGGACATGAAGGCAGTGAAGCTCGACGCGCAGATGCTCACTGCAAGCGGCGGGCCGAGCGGCAAGGCGGCCAGGCTGGAGGTGACGAAGGACGGCGACCAATTCGTCATCCCTACTGTGAAAGCGGGCGAATGGCTGATTGTGCAGTTCAAACCCGATGCAAAAGCCAAGGCAGTCACTGCGCGCTTGCAGTATGACACGAGCGAATGCGCGAAATGCAAAGCCGCCGAGTGGCTTTGCGCATGCAGCGCAACAAGTCCGAAGAAGAAATAGCTCGCCGGTTAAATTGCCGCTTTCAGGCACCGTGATATTCTGCCAGCCTGCACTCATGTTGCGTTCGACCATCGCCGCATGTGTCCGAGCCACCGCACTTCTCTTGCTTGCGCATTGCGCTCCGGCTGTGCGGGCGGATGCGCCGCCCCGGAAGGAGGCGGTGAGTTCCTTGATCCCGGCATCACCGACCACGCGCCCGAAGGCCGCTGCACAGCGAACGGCCCCCGATCCTGATCTTCGACGCCCGGCGACAAGTTCACTCATCCCGCCGCCGGCCAGGCCTCGCGAGGCAGTATCATCGCTGATTCCAGCGCAACCTCCCGGGAGTCAGCCAGTCCTTCCGGAGCCTGCGCCCCCCGTGATTACAATCCAGCCGCGAAGCAGTGCGGCTGCCCCGGCATTGCCAGCACCGCCACCGGCACCAATGCCGGCGCGACCCGCAGTGCCCTTGCGTGACACCGCTGCAAAGATTGGCGAGTCGCATCCGGAAGTTCCATCGCCGAAAGCCGTGGTCGCATCGCCGGCGAAAAGCAACGATGCAAAGCCTGAACAAAAACCGGCGGTGGTGGCGGTGCCGAACCCGCAATCTTCACCAGCACCGGCCAGCCCGACGCCACCGGTGAGCAAGCCGTCCCCTCCATCGCCGAACTCCGTGGACGTTGCGCCGGCAAAAATCAAAGACGCGAAACCGGAGCCCAAGCCCGCGGTGGTTGCCATTCCGAAACCGCCTCCTTTACCGGTTAATGAAGCACCCGCTGCAAGCAAGCCGGCTACGATTCCAAAAGTCGAAGCGCCCGCTCCAAAGGTTGCCGTGCGTGAAACGTCTCCGGATCCGGCTCCAAGGCCACGGGCGCAGCCGCTGCCGTCTGCGAAAGTTGAGCCTTCGAACAGCAAGCCCGCTGTGCCCCCGAAGGCAGGCGATGCAGCGAAAATCGCGAGCAGCCCTGCCGAAATCTCGAAGGCCCCGTCGCCAAAGATCGCAAGCAAGCCGCCGGAGAAGCCCAAGGACACAAAACCTGAATCGAAGCCGGCGGTTGTGGCCACGCCGAAAACGGAATCTATGCCGGCACCGATCAGCCCGATACCCCCGACGAGCAAGCCGACGGAGGCTCCAAAAATCACCGTTCGCGAAACAACCCCCGTGCTTGTCCCGAAGCCTCCGGAACAACCGCTGACGCAAGCAAAGGTTGAACCGAGGAACACAAAGCCTGCCTCAGCGGTGAAAATTGCGGGCATCCCGGATGGGGTGGCGCCTTTGTCCCCGCCAAAATCCGCTGGCGTAACGCCGGAACAAGATCCGCTTGCAAAACCCGACGCAAATCTGAAACCGGCTGTGGTGGCCGTGCCGGAAACCGCATCACCATCCAAACCGCCATCCCATGCAAACAAGCCGACGGAGGTGTCGAAATTCGAACATCCGGCTCCAAGGAGCACCGCTCGCGAAACGCCTCCAGTGCCTGCTCCGAAGCCTCCAGCACAGCCGAAGAGTTTTGCAAAGGCTGAACTGGCATTTACCGATCCACTGTCCGAGCCGATGCCCGCGATACCATCGAAACCCGCACGTGAGACTGCTGCCATTTTGGATCCTATTCCGCAGCCGTCCTCGCAGAATCCAAAGATCTCGGCAGCGGCAAAATCAAGCCCCCAACCTGCCCCGGAAGTTCCCAAGGTCGAAGTGCCTGTGATGAAGATCGCGATGCTGGAAACACCTCCCAGACTTGCTCCAGAACCGCCTCGATTGCGGGCCACGCAACCACTGCGGCACCCGGAATTGGTAGAAGAAGATCCCCCGTCGCTTCCGAAGGAGCCAGCCGTGAGCAGGCAGATCGCACCGCCGGAACCCCCGAATGCTGCCCGCCCATTTGCACTGGCCACTGTCGAGGCCGCTCTCGGCGATGCATCACTTGCAGCCGAGGTGGCCAAGGTGCTTTCGAAGGAGCCTGTGAAACTTCCTGATTTTCTCGAGGCGCCGCGCCCGAAGGCGATCCGGACACCGAGCGAACGATGGCTCATCATGGCCTGCGAGAAGCTCAATGCACTTCCGGAGGAGGAGCGTGTGGTCGAGTTTCAAAAAATACTGGCCCGCTATCGGCAGATGCGGAGTGAGGAGCGCCGACTGGCTCGTCCGCGGTAGTGCCTTGATGCGGCGATCGGTGCGGCATGTTGCGCACCCGGATGAAAAGGTGTGATAAATCAGGAGATGGCTGACGTGACATTGAGCAAACAACTTCTCGCTGATGCGGGTGGATGGCAGGCGATGAAGGAGGCGCGTGCGTTGCTCGCTGCCGGACGCGTGGTTGAGGCGCGCCATGAGCCGCCGCATCTTACTGGGCGGGTGAGGGGAGGGGAGGCTGAGTATCGCGCAGGGCTGACGATTCGAACACGAACGGATATTGAAAACACCTGCACGTGCGTGGATTCGCGGCGGCGCGGGCTCGTTTGCGCACACTCTCTCGCGGTGGGACTGGCCGTGCTCGCAAGCGCGGAGGCTGCGAGTGCTCAATGTCCGCCAGTTGCAGCACGGGCGCCGGAGGGGATGCTTTTCTCGCTGAGCGAGGGGGAGGGGTGCGCATTGCATGTGATTTTGCCACGGGAGTTCGCGGCAGCGTGGGAGAAGGGGCTCATCATGGTGGTCGTGGAAGCGGACATCGGTGGATCGCGCAAACCGTTCGGCGCGCTCGATCCGAAGGGGCGCTGGCGTGTGGATGCGCACGATGCGGCGCTGGGCGAATGGCTGCTCGCGTTTGCGGGAGGAAAGCCTCCCGCCGTGGCAATGCTGAAACGCGGGAAATTTTTCGATTTGCTCACGCTGTTGGAGGGGCATCCGCGTGTGACTTTCGGCAAAACGACACCGGTGACCGTGGGCGGCGATGCGCTGAGGCCGGGCTTGAAAGTCGAACTTGTGGGGGATGGTTCTGTGCGATGCGTGGCACAGACGACGGGCCTGCTGCTGGTCGGGGCTAGTGCATGGTCGGTGGATGGCGCGGTTTTTTCACGGATCGCGAAAGGGGTGCCGCCGCAGTACCTGGCGATATTATCCGCGCCGGTGACAATCCCAGCGGGTGCGGTGGATGATTTTTTGGAACGTGAGCTGCCGCTGCTTGGCCAGTTCTTCGAGATCGGTGGCGATGTGCTGCCTTCGAGAGCAGGCGGCACAGAACCGCCCGCAGTGCGCTTTGCGGCACTATTCGAGGGATCGCTCAATTTTCTCACGGCCCGCCTGGATGCGATTTACGGCGAAAGGAGGATCACCCTGGATGCGAGCGGAGCGGCGCTGGCGCGTTTTTCCCGCGACCGCGGCAGGGAGGCGGCGGCTGTGGGTCGGTTGCGCGAGGCTGGTTTTGCAGGCCCGGACGGGAAGGGGGAGTTTGTGTTGAAGGGCGAGCAGCGGACGCTGGCGTTCTTTGCATCTTTGCTGCCGCGTTTGCAGCGGGAGTGGGACGTCGAGATCGGCAGCCGCTTTGAACATGTGACTCGCGACGTCCAGCGCATCACGCCGCGTGTGGAGGTGCGAGGATCGGGCGAGGAATGGTTTGAACTGTCGTACGAGCTTGCGAGTGAAAGCGGCGAGCGATTTTCGGGAGGGGAGATCCAGCGGTTGCTTCAAGCCGGGCAGAGCCACATCAGGCGCGGTGGAAAAACTGTGGTGTTCGATCCGATGCTCTTGGATGAATTCGAGAATCTCCTGCGTGATAGCGATCCGCGCCAGGCACAGCCGGGGGTGTACCGTATTGGAAGCCGGCATGCAGGGGCGCTGGATGGCTTCGCGGCGGATCATGCCGTGGAAATCACCGGCGAACCCCGATGGCGCGAGTGGTCAAGCGGCGCAGGCCAGCTTGCACGGTTGATCCCCGTGCCACTCGGAGGGATGGATTCAGTGCTGCGGGATTATCAAAAGCTTGGGGTGTATTGGCTGCACTTCCTCGCTGAGAATGGATTCGGCGGAATCCTTGCGGATGAGATGGGACTCGGGAAAACGCTTCAGGCGCTCGCTTACATCGCAACACTGAAGGGGAAGGGGCCTGCTCTCGTCGTGTGCCCCTCGTCGCTCGTCTTCAACTGGGCCTCGGAGGCAGGGAAATGGACACCCGATTTGCGAGTGCTGTTGCTCGATGGCGCGGACAGGAAAGCGCGGTTCACTGAAATTTCGACGAATCACATCGTCGTCACGAGCTACGCGCTGCTGCGTCGGGATGCAGAGGCCTACGGAAAGATCAAATTTTCCGCGGTTTTTCTCGACGAGGCCCAGCATATCAAGAATCCCGACAGTCAGAACGCCCAGACTGCCGCGAAGCTTCATGCAGCGCGCAGATTTGCCCTCACGGGCACTCCAGTCGAAAACAGCATCCGCGACATCTGGTCCCTGATGAATTTTCTGATGCCGGGCTACCTTGGGAGCAGGGAAGATTTCCGCGAACGTTACGAGCGGGCGATCCTGAGTTCACGGGGATCCGCTGAGCAGGCAAGGCTGACACGGCGATTGCGGCCATTTATCCTGCGCCGGATCAAGCGGGAAGTAATGGCGGAATTACCAGACAAACTGGAGCAAGTAGCTTACTGCAAGCTGACTGACAGTCAGACCTTGGTTTATAATTCGCTTCTCAAATCAACCCGCAAGTTGCTCGAGCAGCAGACCGGGGCCGCAGCTACTGCGCGGATGAACATGCTGACTGCGCTCTTGCGATTACGTCAGGCCTCCTGCGATCTGAGGCTCCTTGAACTCAATGAGCGCCTCGATTCTTCGGAGGCTTCCGCCAAGCTAACATTGCTCGATGAACTACTCAGTGAGGCGATTGATGGGGGGCATCGGGTGCTTGTTTTCAGCCAGTTCGCAAAAATGCTCGGGATCGTGCGCGCACACCTGGCCTCACGGGAGATTGAGCACTGCCATCTCGACGGCAAGACAAGGGATCGCCAACGCGAGGTTCAACGATTCCAGACCGGCGATGTTCCGATATTTCTCATCAGCCTCAAGGCCGGCGGTGTCGGCCTGAATCTCACCGCAGCCGACATGGTTGTTCATTTCGACCCCTGGTGGAACCCGGCCGTGGAGGCACAGGCAACCGATCGCGCGCACCGCATAGGACAGAAGAGGGTCGTTACGAGCTACAAGCTCATCGCTCGCGGCACGGTTGAAGAAAAAATTTTGGCTCTTCAGGCAAAAAAGCGCGCCGTCATCGCCGAGACGCTTGAGGACGATCAACCTTTGATGGATGGCCTCAGCATGTCGGACATTGAGGAACTGTTGCGCTGAAATCCTCCTGCCACGGAAAAAATAGGCCGCACCGAACGGTGCCGGAAGAATCAGAAGGTCAATGCGTCCCGAGGCTTCTCTCTCCGTGTTCTCCGTGGTTTTTTCAACTGCATCGTTCCGGCTAAGAGTATGCGGAACGGCTGCCAGCCCAGGGCTGAAGGATGGAGCGCCTTTGGCGTTCTCCGCCCACGCTTGTTCAAAGTGCATGACACGCCCCAGGCCCTCCCCTGGGCCGGATCTCACGGCCTCGTGAAGGTGAAAGTGCCGGTGAAAGGGCTGCCCGCGCCGCCGGTGGATGCGGTGCCTTTGAGCGTTCCGCCGCCGGGGCTGGAAAATGCGAGGTCGGCACTGATCGGGATGATGACGGTGGGTTGCGACGCTGAAAAACGGCCACGGTATGCTTCCTGTATCCAGTTTGCGGAAGTCACGTTGCCCGGGGTTCCTCCATTGTAGCTGCACGTCGCCGCGGTGCCGGCTGCGTTGAAAATGTACTGAATGGTGCCGCCGGTGGTGTTCATCGTGATCGTCGAGCCGGCGATGCCCTCGGGCGTGTACAGCGTGCCGGGGTAGGCGATTTGCGGGACGCGGTAGAAATACTTGTTCTGCCCGGTGGTGACCCCGGGGGAGGCAATGTCGCCAGTCGGGGCCGTTGCCGTGTAGATGCCAAAGCGGGCCTTGCTCGTGGTGCTGAGGGTGGGGCCGTAATAGATCCAGTATTCGTTGTTGAGCGCGCGGGTGAACCGCAGTGCAAAGTTGCTCCCGGTTTGCACGAGCACCGCGCCCGCTCCTCCGACAGACGGCAACCCCTGGGCGTGTTCGTTGAAGACCTGGGCCGCCGGACCGACACGGCGGATGGTGACGCTGTTCATCACGACGGGCGTGAGCGGCTTGCTGCTGCCATTGACGGGCACCACGCCGATCGCCTGCACCACGGCGAGGCCGCTCGTCACTTCGCCGAAGACCGAGTGGACGTCGTCAAGATGGGAGGTGGCGGCGAGAGTGATGAAAAACTGGCTGCCGTTTGAGTGGAGGCCGGAATTGGCCATCGAGAGGATGCCCGCCTTGTCGTGGCGGAGCGTGGGGTCGAACTCGTCCTTGAATGTGTACCCGGGGCCGTCGGTGCCGTTGCCGTTTGGCGATCCGCCCTGGATCACGAAGCCGGCGACGACACGATGGAAGATCAGGCCATTGTAGTAGGGCTTCCTTTTTGCGTCGCCGGTCGGGATATCCATCCATGCGCGGCTGCCGGTGGCGAGGGCGATGAAATTAGCCACGGTGCGCGGGGTTTTGTCGAAGTGCAGCTTGACGGTGAAATTCCCCATCGAGGTGGCGAAATCTGCGTACATGCCGTCCTGCGCACGGAGTGCGGGTGCGAGGAAAAGCAGGGCGGCGAGGATGCGGAGATACATTTCGGGTGCGGATGGATATGCCGGCTTGGCTCCCGGCGCAAGGGGCGGGGATCGGTGAAATCCGTATAACGCACGCGCCGCGGCGGGGTTTTCCACTTCGTATCTGGAAAAAACCCCGTAACCATCCGGCGGGACATCTTTTTTTTGCACGCATGAAGCTCATTTTCACCGCAATCGCCGCCGCGCACATCATCGCCGCATCCGCCGGGGCGGACACTGTGCTCGATCTCACGCTCACGAAAGCGGTGCGCCTGGCGCTGGAGAAAAACTTCTCGATCAAGGTCGAACGGTTCGAGCCGAAGATCGCGCGGGAGCGGGAGCGCAGCGCGAAGGGGCGTTTCGACCCGGACTGGGACTTCGCCTACCAGCGCGGGGAGAACACCGCGCGTGAAGTGTTCGCGCGGGACGCTGCCACGAACAGGGGCGCGCATTTTGGAATCAACAGCATCTCGCAGGATGCAACATGGAGCACGGGCGTGCGCGGAGTGACGGTGTGGGGCCTTGGATACGATGTGGGGCTGAGCACCCGCAGCCGTGCCGGGACCGTGAACCGGTTCGACGAGGATTTCACGTCTGCGACGACTTTCAGCGTCACCCAGCCGCTGCTGCGGGGTGTGGGCGCGGACGCGAATCTCGCCGCCGTGCGGATCGCGGGGAACAATGCGCTCGCGTCGGAATGGGGGCTGAGGGAGCGGCTGATGAGGGTCATCACCGACGTGATCGCGGTGTACAACGACCTGCATTTTTCAAAGGAGAACCACGATGTCGCCGTGCGCTCGCGCGAGCTCGCGCGCCGGCTTCTCAAGGACAACATCAAGCGCGTGGAGATCGGCGTGATGAAGGAAATTGACGTGACGACCGCGCAGGCTGAGGTCGCGGCGCGCGAGGAGGACGTGATCACCGCGTCCCGCGCGGTGAAGGACCAGGAGAATTTCCTGAAACAACTCATCACCGCCGACCTGCTCCAGATCCTGCGGACGGAGGTGAAGATCGTCCCGCCGCCGGCTCCGAAATACGCGGGTGAAGTCATCGGCGCGATCGCCCAGGCGCTGGAGCACCGGCCTGACTACCGGCAGGCGAAGCTCGACCTCGCAAACCGGAATATCGGCCTTCGTTTTGAAGAAAATCAAAAGCTGCCGCGCCTCGATCTGCGGGCCAGCCTCGCGCTGAACGGCTATGGCGACGACTTCGGCACCAGTGCCCGGCGTGTCGGTTCGCGTGACGAGACGGATTGGACGGTCGGTGCCGTTCTCAGCATCCCGATCGGCAATAACGCTGCTCTCGGTCGCGCCAATGCCGCGCGCCTCGAAGTCGCCCAGTCGCTCGTGGATCTCCAGCGGCTTGAGCAGGACATCATCGTCCGCGTGGACAATGCGCGCGGCGCGATCCTCACCGCAAGGCAGCGGATCGAGGCCACGCGGGAATCGCGCCGTCTCGCAAAGGAAAGCCTTGCGGCCGGCGAGAAGCGCCTGATCGCGGGCACCGGCACGGTGTTTGAAGTGCTCGAACTCCAAAAAAAGCTCGCCGAGGCGGAGACAGCCGCGCTGCGGTCGCAGTCGGATTACAACAAGGCCGTCGCGCAATTTGAGCTTGAAACCGGGCGCACGCTCCGGGCGCATGGCGTGAGCATCGAGTAACCTTCGCGGCCCCGCGCCGCCGCGCTTTTTCACTCCACCCCCACGGATGGGGTTAAAAGTGTTTGCCTCCCACAAGATGTTCGGTCAAAAGGCGCAAACATCGCCCATCCTCTCGCCATGAAATTCAGCGTCACAAAAGACAAACTGCTCGAAGGACTGCAAACAGTCCAAAACGTCGTCAGCACACGCACCACGCTGCCGATCCTCTCCAACGTCCTCATCCAGGCCACCGAAGGCCGCGTGCATTTTACCACCAACGACCTCGATGTGGGCATGAGCTGCACGATCGAGGCGCAGGTGAGTGAGAGCGGCGGCACCACGCTGCCCGCGCGCAGGCTCGCAAGCATCGTCAAAGAGCTGCCCGCATCCGAGGTCGAGTTCGAGGTGGACGGAAAGAACACCGCCTCCATTCGTTGCGGGCAGTCATTTTTCAAAATGATGGGGCTCTCGGAGGAGGAGTTCCCCGCGCTGCCGAAGCTCGAGAACTCCAAGACCTTCACCTTCAAACAGCGCGACCTGAAGGACGGCCTTCGCAAGACCAGCTACGCCATCTCGACGGACGAGACGCGCTACGTCCTCAATGGCGTGCTTTTTTCGTTCAAGGAAAACCGGCTCACCCTCGTGGCGACCGATGGCCGCCGGCTCGCGCTTGTGGACATCGAGGGGGAATTCCCGCGCGGCCAGGAGGGCGACCTCATCGTGCCGGCCAAATGCGTGACGGAATTGCAGAGGATCCTCGGCGAAGACGGGGAAATGCGGATGTTCGTCACGGAAAATCAGACCGGCTTCGACGTGAGCGGCAAGCTGCTCGTCTCGAAACTCATCGAGGGCAACTATCCAAATTACCGCCAGGTCATCCCGCCGGAGACCAAGGAACGCATCACCCTCGAGCGCGAACTCCTTTTGAATGCCGTCCGGCGTGTGGCGCTGCTCTCCAGCGAAAAGAGCAACTCGGTGAAGCTCAACTTCACGAAGAACAACCTCGAAATCACCGCAAACACCCCGGAGGTCGGCGAAGCCCGCGAATCGCTCGCGGTCCAGTACAAAGGCAAGGAGTTCTCCATCGCATTCAACCCCGGCTTCCTGCAGGATCCCCTCCGCAATCTTCCGGACGAGCAAGTCCACCTCGACCTCATTGACGAGATGAGCCCCGGGGTGATCAGGATCGGCACACCGTTCCTCTACGTGCTGATGCCGATGCGCATCTCGTAGGTCGCAGGCGCCGGCATTTTTCCCCAAAGTCCCGCTTGCCACACGCTCCGGCCGCGGCTTTTATCCGCGCCCCTGAAAATGCTCGCGTGGCGAAATTGGCAGACGCGTATGACTCAGGATCATATGAGGCAACTCATGGAGGTTCGACTCCTCTCGCGAGCACCACTCTTCAATCGAAAACACGGCTGACGTGCCAGGGCGTCAGTTCATGACTGTCGCCACTCCGCGCCGCAAGCCGGCCACACTCACCGGCTTGCTGAGGATCAGGTCAATCCCTTCCGGCAAATGCTCCGCCGCGGCCATCTCGTCTCCAAATCCTGTGAGCAGGATCACCGGCACGCCGGGCCGCACTGTCTTCAGTTTTCGCGCAAGCGCCTCGCCGTTGAGTCCCGGCATGGATTGATCCGTGATGACGAGGTCGAATTCGCCCTCCAAAAACCGATCGTAAGCCTCATGCCCATCGAGCGCGACAGTCACCGCGTGCCCATCACCGCTGAGATACTCGGACATCAGCTCACAAATGATCTCCTGATCGTCCACCACCAGCACCCGCAGCGCCCTGTCCACCTCCTTCTCCGCCACGTCCGGCCCCCCGTCCCCGATCGCATCGGTCGCCGGAAGCAGCAGGGAAAAGGTGGTGCCGCGCCCCTTCTCGCTCTCGATGAGAATTTCCCCGCCGTGGCGCTGGATGATGCCGAACGTCACGGCGAGCCCGAGCCCCGTTCCCTTCTCGCCCTTCGTCGTGAAAAATGGTTCCAGGCACTTCGCCTTTTCCTCCGGGGTCATCCCGCAACCTGTGTCCGTCACATCAACCCGCACCTTGCCCTGGAGCGCGGCTGTTCGCACCGTGATATCCCCGCCGTCGGCCATGGCATCCACTGCGTTAAAAATCAAATTCGTCAGCACCTCGCGCAGTTCCGGCGCGCAGCCGAGGATTTTCGGCACCTCCGCGACCTCCGCCTTCACCGTGATCGCGCCGCCATTTGCCCCGCCCCGCCGCCATTTCGGCTCGGTGAATGACACCACCTGCTCGCAAAGCGCGCTCATGCACAACGGCACGCGCACGTCGCCGGCCTCCGTCGGTCGGTAGCATTCCCGCAACCGGCCCACCACGTGCGTCGCATCGTGCGCCGCGGCGACGATGTGCGTCATGTAGCTCTGCTCCTTCGAGCCCGGCGAGGTCTTCGCAAACCACGGGAGCAGCAGTTCGCCGTAGCCGAGCATCATTGTCAGCGCGTTGTTGAAATCGTGCGCGATGCCGCCCGCCATCATCCCCAGCGCGCGCAACCGCTCCTGCTTCACCATGGATTCCTGCGCGCTGCGGAGCTGCTCCAGCGCCGTCTCCAGTTCCTCCGTCCGCTGCTGCACCTGCTCATCCAGCCGCAGATTCAGGAAGCGGTTTTCCAGCAGGTTCCGGATGCGGAGCTGCACCTCCGTTGTATCGAGCGGCTTGGTGATGAAATCGCTCGCCCCCGCCGCCAGCGCCCTCCTCCGTGTTTCCGGCGTGATATCCGCAGTCAGCACCACCATCGGCATAAAGCTCCCTTCGGGCACCAGCGACTGGAGCTGCTCCATCAGCAAAAATCCATCCACATGCGGCATGTGCAGGTCAGTCAGCACCATGTCCGGCTGGAACTCCGCAAACAGTCCCACAGCCGTCCTCGGATCCACCGTGCTGCGATACTCGATCCCCCCAAACAAATCGAGCATCCGCTCGAGAAGCCGGATGTTCGAAGGCTCATCGTCAACAATGAGCAGTCTCGCGGGCGGTAATTGTGTTCGTTGCATTCGCGGTGGGCTGCCTCCGCTGGTTTTTGGTTCGCCGCGGGAAATAGCACGACGTATGCCTTCGCAGTGCCCGCTGATTCGACATCCCCAAGCCCTGTCCCGGCGCCCGGCAAGGGCCCCGGCGTCCAGCGTCTCTTCTCCACCATCGCGAGCCGCTACGACATCGCCAACCATCTCCTCTCCGCCGGCCTCGACTTCCTCTGGCGCCGCCGCGCCGCCCGCATCGTGCGCGCATGGGCTCCCGCCAGAATCCTCGATCTCGCCACCGGCAGCGGCGACCTCGCCCGAACCCTTGCCCGTGTATGCCCCGGCGCAACGATCATCGGCGTGGATTTCTGCCTCCCCATGCTCCGCATCGCCCGGCGCAAACACCTCCCGCACCTCGTCCAGGCCGACGCACTCCGTCTGCCATTTGCCGACGCCACCTTCGACGCCGTCACCATCGCATTCGGGCTTCGCAACATGGAATCGCACGAGCGCGCCCTCGCCGAAATGGCCCGCGTCCTCCGCCCTGGCGGCCAGCTCCTCGTCCTTGATTTTTCCGCCCCCACCGGGCTCCTACGCGGCATCTATCGCTTCTACCTCCGCCGCATCCTTCCCCGCCTTGCGGGACTCATCACCGGGGAAAAACACGCCTACGAATATCTCGGCTCATCCATTGAAAATTTCCCGCACGGCGAAGCGATGAACGCCATCATTCGCGCCTCCGGCTTCACCACCGCGGCATGCCAGGCTCTCACCGGCGGCATCGTCTCGCTCTACACGGCCACGCGTGCGGAGTGCTTGCAGTCGCGTCGCCAGCAGGCAATTTCCGACAACTCGTGAAAACCATCGCCGCCATCGCAGCCGTCCTTGCCGCCGCCCCCGCTGGCCTGGCGGCGGATTTTGCCACGGAGATCAAGCCGCTGTTCCAGACCTATTGTTACAAATGCCACGGCGGTGGAAAAAAGAAGGGCGACGTTGTGCTGGATACATTCACCTCCGCCGCCGAAGCGGTGAAAGCGCCGAAGGTCTGGGAGGCTGTGCTCGATAACCTCCGCTCCGGAGTCATGCCGCCGGAGGAATCCGACAAGCAGCCGACCGTCGGCGAGCGTGAAAAAATGATGGCGTGGGTGCGTGACACCGTCTTCGCCGTGGATCCGAAAAATCCCGACCCTGGCCGTGTCACGCTGCGCCGGCTGAACCGCGTCGAGTACACGAACACCATCCGCGACCTGGTGGGCGTGGATTTCGAGGCCGGGGCGGATTTTCCGCCGGACGACTCGGGCTACGGCTTCGATAACATCGGCGATGTCCTGACGATCCCCCCTGTGCTTTTCGAGCGCTACCTCGCGGCTGCGGAGAAAGTGATGAGCGCTGCAATCTTGAACGACCACAAGCCGCGCACCGAGCGGCTGCCGGTGAATCTTTTGAAAATCAAAGGCGGCCCGGAAAAGGGTAACACGGCAATCTCGCGCCGCGTGGATGAGCTGGACGCATCGGTCGAGGTGAATCTCCCCGTCGCGGGCCGCTACACGCTGGCTCTGGAGCTGAGTGGCGAACGCGTGGGCGCCGAACTGACGAAGCTGGACCTGCGCTTCGACGGCACACCCATCCCCGTGCCGCCGCTTCCCGCGGACGGCGCGACAGCGGCGAAGCACAAACTCGCGGTGGACGTGGCGAAGGCTGGAAAACACACCCTCACTTTCCGCGTCGCGAATCCACTGCCCAGGCCCGAAATCCGCGACGGCAAACCGGTCACACGGCAGGTGAAACTGCGGAAGGCGGACTTTTTCACGCCGCCGAAACCGGTGGTCGCACCGGAGTCGCAGCTCACGCTTTTCGCCCCTGCGAAGGGCCAGCGAAACCTGACCGTGGCCGCGCGGCTGATCCTCCAGGCATTTGCCTCGCGGGCATTTCGCAGGGCGGTGGCGCCCATCGAGGTGGAGAGGTTCATGTTCATCTACGGCACTGCGCTGAAGAAAGGCGGCAACTTCGAGCAAAGCGTCCAGACCGCGCTGACGGCGGTGCTCGTATCGCCGCACTTCCTCTTCCGCACCGAATTCCAGCCCGAACCCGACAGCCCGAAAGCCGTCCACAACATCAGCGAATGGGCGCTGGCCTCGCGGCTCTCCTATTTTCTGTGGAGCACGATGCCCGATGCGGAGCTTTTCAAGCACGCGCAGGCCGGCACGCTCCGGGCAAACCTCGATGCGCAGATTCGCCGGATGTTGAGTGATCCGAAGGTGGACGCGCTCGTGGACAATTTCGCGGGCCAGTGGCTTCAGACCCGCAACCTGGGCTCGGTGCAGCCGGCCAGGACCACGTTTGGCGCGTGGAACCGGGAACTCGCGGCGGCGATGAAAAAGGAGACCGATACGCTGCTCGAATACATCATCCGCGAGGATCGCCCGGTCACCGACCTTCTCGCAGCCGACTACACATTCGTGAACGAACGGCTCGCGCAGCACTACGGAATCCCGGGCGTCGAGGGCGATGCATTCGTAAAAGTGACCGTGCCGGCAAACAGGCCCGGCGGCATCCTCGGACACGGATCATTTCTGACGATCACCTCGAACCCGACCCGCACCTCGCCGGTGAAGCGCGGAAAGTATGTGCTGGAAAATCTCCTCGGCACCCCGCCGCCGCCGCCGCCGCCGGACGTGCCGGACATCAATGACCCGAAGCGCAAGGAACTCACGGGATCGTTCCGGCAAAAGATGGAGCAACATCGCAAGGACGCGCTCTGCAATGGCTGCCATCAGCGGATGGACGACATCGGGTTTGCGCTGGAGAACTTCGACGGCATCGGCCGCTGGCGCGCGCGCGATGGCGACGAGGAGATCAATTCCGCGGGTGTGCTGGTCTCCGGCGAGAAGTTCGCGAATGCCACCGAGCTGCGCGCAGTGCTGATGAAGCAGAAGCGTGGCGACTTCATCCGCTGCGTGACGGAAAAAATGCTCACCTACGCGCTTGGCCGCGGTCTCGAGTACTACGACCGGCCAGCCATCGAGGACATCGCGCGCAAGGTGGACGCGGGCGGCGCGAAGTTCAGCACGCTTGTCCTCACGCTGGTGAACAGCGTGCCGTTCCAAAAACGGCGCGGCGAGGGCGACCACAGGGAATTTTCCGGGGCGGGAAAAAAGCCCGCGGCAAAGCAACCATGAAACCCCGCATCCTCGCCATTCGCGGAGGCGCGATTGGCGACTTCGTCCTCACGCTTCCCGCGCTGCGCCTGCTCCGCGAGAACTTCGCGGACTGCCATATCGAGCTGCTCGGCTACCCGCACATCGCCAGCCTCGCGCTGCACGGCGGCCCAGGGCCAGGCAGGACCTACCTGGATGCCGTGCGCAACATCGAAGCGCGCACGCTCGCCGGGTTCTTCGCGCGCAACGCCAGCCTCGATCCCGCGCTCTGTGAATACTTCGCCGGCTTCCAGCAAGTGGTGAGCTGGTTGTTCGACCCCGATGGCATCTTCGAGGGCAATCTCCGCCGCGCGGGAGTGAAGCATTTCATTTCCACCTACGCGCCGATCACAGGTCGCGCGCACGCATCGGTCCAGCTTGCGCATGGACTTGGGAAGCTCGCGCTCTTCTCCGACAACTCCGCGCCCGTGCTCGTCCCCGACGACAGGCACGCCGCCCTCGCAGATGAATGGTTTCGCGCCGGCCTCAGCACTGTGGCTGTCCACATCGGAAGCGGAAGCCCGGCAAAAAACTGGCCCGTCGGACGATGGGTGGAACTCGCCAATGCGCTCGCAACGCGCCACGACAGACTCATCGCCATCGTGGGCGAAGCCGAGGACAACGCCCTGGAGACTGCATTTGTCTTCGGCTACGCCGGCCCGGCGATCCGCATCGCCAAAAGCGAGCCGCTCCCAATGCTCGCGGCCATCCTTGCGCGCTGCGCCGCGTACTACGGACATGACACCGGCATCTCGCACATCGCGGCCGCGAGCGGCACGCCATGCACGGTGATCTTCGGCCCCACCGACCCGGCGATCTGGGCACCGCAAGGCCCGCATGTCCGTGTCATCCGCGCCCCCGGCGGCAACCTCGCCGCGCTGAGTGCCGCTGAGGTTTTCGATCAGGACTTCTCCGGGCGTGAACGAGGCCGGCGCACTATGGCACCGGCAGGTGGGCGAAAATCTTCTCGATGATGTTCTCGCTCGTGATGTTCTCCGCCTCGGCTTCGTAGGTGACCGCGATGCGGTGGCGCAGCACGTCATGGCCGATGCTTTTCACATCCTGCGGCGTGACGTATCCGCGACCGGCGATGAATGCTTTCGCCCTTGCCGCGAGGGTGAGCGCGATGGTCGCGCGCGGGCTTGCGCCGTAACGGATCATGCCGCTGAGCTGGAGCTTGTAGGTGGATGGCTCGCGGGTGGCGAAGACGATGTCCACGATGTAGTCCTTCACGCGATCGTCCACGTAAATCGAGTTCACGATCTCCCGGGCGCGGATGATCTGAGCCGGCTCGACCACCGGGAGCACGTCGAGCTTTGGGGCGCTTGTGCCCATGAGGTCGAGGATCAGCCGCTCCTCCGCCTTGCTGGGATATCCGACCTTGAGTTTGAGCATGAAGCGGTCGAGCTGCGCCTCGGGGAGCTGGTAGGTGCCTTCCTGTTCGAGCGGGTTTTGCGTGGCGAGGACGAGAAAGGGATCGGGCAGTTTATGCGTGGTGTCGCCGAGTGTGACCTGCCGCTCCTGCATGGCTTCGAGCAAGGCCGACTGCACCTTTGCGGGGGCGCGGTTGATTTCATCGGCGAGGATGAGGTTGCTGAAAATCGGGCCGCGCTTGGTGGTGAAAACGCCTTCGCGCGGATTGTAGATCATCGTGCCGACGAGGTCGGCTGGCAGAAGATCCGGCGTGAACTGCACGCGGGAGAAGCCGGTGCGAATGCAGGCGCTGAGGACCTTGACCGTTAGCGTCTTCGCGAGGCCCGGCACGCCTTCGAGAAGGACGTGTCCATTCGTCAGCAACCCCACGAGCAGCCCCTCGACGAGGTATCGCTGCCCGACAACCACGCGGGCGACTTCCTGCTGCAAGGCGGGGACCCACGGGTTCTGTTCCTTTACGCGATCGGTGATCTCCTGTGTGTTCGTCATGGAAAGTGCGGCGGTATAGCGGGGCAAATCCGGGATTTTGTCTAGCTGTCACTTCTTGCGATGCGCGCGGCCTTGCACCGGCGGGCGATGTGGCTATCACTCCGCGCCCTATGTTTTGGACAGAAGAAGTGGCCGCGCGCTGTGGCGCGGGCCCGCAAGTCATCAATGATTCGAAGACGCCGAGTGGCCGCGTGCATGTCGGCG